>CAZJFI010000040.1:0-12236 GCA_964545265.1 uncultured Phocaeicola sp. | reverse complement strand
GCAAGCAACTTCGTTATGGTGAAAACCCACATCAAAAAGGTTTCTTCTATGGCGATTTGGATGCTATGTTTGACCAGATTCATGGTAAGGAAATCTCTTACAATAATTTGCTTGATATCAACGCTGCTGTTGATTTGATTGACGAGTTTGATGAAATAACCTTTGCTATTTTGAAGCATAACAATGCTTGTGGCTTGGCTTCTCGTCCTACTTTGCTTGAAGCTTGGAAGGACGCATTGGCTGGTGACCCTGTTTCAGCTTTCGGCGGTGTGCTTATCACTAATGCTGTTATTGACAAGGCTACAGCTGAAGAAATCAACAACTTGTTCTTCGAAGTAATTATTGCTCCGGATTATGATGTAGATGCTCTTCAGATTTTGGGTTTGAAGAAGAATCGTATTATCCTTGTTCGTAAGGATGTGAAGTTGCCTAAAGTACAATATCGTTCGGCTTTGAATGGTGTATTGGTACAAGATAAGGACTTGAATACTGAAACTGCTGCTGATTTGAAGACTGTTACCGAAAAGGCTCCTACAGCTCAAGAAGTGGAAGACATGTTGTTTGCCAACAAGATTGTGAAGAATAGCAAGAGTAATGCTATTGTTTTGGCTCGCGGTAAGCAATTGTTGGCCAGCGGTGTAGGACAAACATCACGTGTAGATGCTTTGAAGCAAGCTATTGAAAAGGCAAAATCATTCGGATTTGATTTGAATGGTGCCGTAATGGCCAGTGATGCATTCTTCCCATTCCCCGATTGTGTGGAAATTGCCGATAAGGAAGGTGTCAAGGCTGTTATCCAACCGGGTGGTTCTGTAAGAGATGATTTGACATTCCAATATTGTAACGAACATGGTGTGGCCATGGTTACTACTGGTATACGTCACTTTAAACATTAATATAAAATGAAGAATGAGAAATGATGAATGAAGACTCTTTGGAAATTCATTCTTCATTTTTCATTCCTTAATTAACTTAATATGGGATTATTCTCGTTTACAAAAGAAATTGCGATGGACCTTGGCACTGCCAATACCATCATTCTGAACAATGGAAACATTGTGGTGGACGAACCATCGGTTGTTGCACTCGATCGTCGTACCGATAAGATGATTGCGGTGGGCGAACGGGCCAAGATGATGTATGAGAAGGAAAACCCCAATATTCGTACCGTACGTCCGTTGCGTGACGGAGTGATTGCCGACTTTAACGCTTGCGAACAAATGATGCGAGGCCTGATAAAGAAGGTGAATATGGGTAGCCGTTTCTTCTCACCGTCCTTGCGTATGGTTATTGGGGTACCATCGGGAAGTACAGAAGTGGAACTTCGTGCGGTTCGCGATAGCGCTGAACATGCAGGTGGACGTGATGTGTACTTGATATTCGAACCTATGGCGGCTGCTATAGGTATCGGTATTGATGTGGAAGCTCCTGAAGGCAACATGATTGTTGATATAGGTGGAGGTTCTACAGAAATTGCCGTTATTTCATTAGGTGGTATTGTGTCCAATAACTCTATCCGTATAGCGGGTGATGATTTGACTGCCGACATCCAAGAATATATGAGCCGTCAGCATAATGTTAGAGTCAGTGAACGTATGGCCGAACGTATTAAAATTCACGTAGGAGCCGCATTGACTGATTTGGGCGATGATGCTCCTGAAGATTACATTGTACGTGGTCCTAATCGTATTACTGCCCTTCCGATGGAGGTTCCTGTTAATTATCAGGAAATAGCTCATTGTTTGGAAAAGAGCATAGCCAAGATTGAAACAGCTATTTTGAGTGCATTGGAAAATACACCTCCTGAATTGTATGCCGATATTGTTGTAAACGGTATTTATTTGGCAGGTGGCGGTGCTTTGCTTCGTGGATTGGACAAGCGCTTGACTGATAAGATCAATATACCTTTCCACATCGCAGAAGATCCGTTGTTGAGTGTGGCTAAGGGTACAGGTATTGCATTGAAGAACGTAAATCGTTTCTCGTTCTTGATGCGATAATAAAAGTTATATTCTTCCTTTTGTTTGCTATTCTGAGCGAAACGAAGTGGAGTGAAGAATCTGTATACATCGCTTTATGTTTACAGATTCTTCGTTATACTCAGAATGACAAATATGAAAGAAGAGATGATATAAGCATAATATAAACGGAATATGAGAAATTTGATTGATTTCTTTTTGAAGTATAATTACTGGTTCCTCTTTATTTTATTGGAGGTAATCAGTTTTGCTTTATTGTTCCGTTTCAATAATTATCAAGGAAGTGTTTTCTTTACATCTTCCAATGCTATGATTGGTTCTGTATATGAACTAACTAATCAGGTTACAGGTTATTTCCATCTGAAAGGTATCAATGATGAATTGGTACAGGAAAATGTAGAATTGAAACTACAACTGGAAAGAATGAACCAAACTTTGATGACTTTGACGGCAGATAGTAGTGGTATTGAACGCATCAAACGGGATGCATTGGATGATTATGATATAGTTAAGGCTAAGGTCATAAACAATAGTCTGACACATGCAGACAATTATATAACCCTTGATAAGGGTGAAAAGGATGGTGTCCAGAGTGAGATGGGGGTGATTGACGGTAATGGGGTAGTGGGAATTGTATATCAGACATCCAATCATTTTTCGGTGGTGATACCGGTTCTTAACTCGAAAAGTAGTATCAGTTGTAAAGTGAAGAGTAGTGACTATTTTGGTTTCTTGAAATGGGATGGTGGCTCTTCGCGCTATGCCACTGTTAAGGATATGCCTCGTCATTCCATGTTTTCGTTGGGAGATACCATTGTAACAAGTGGACATAGTGCGGTTTTTCCTCCGGGTATACCGATTGGCTCAATAGAAGACATGACGGATAGTCATGATGGCTTGTCTTATTTGCTTAAAGTCAAATTGTTTACTGATTTCGGTCGTCTGAATGATGTTCGTGTCATTAGCCGAAAAGGTATGGAAGAACAAAAAACGTTAGAAATAGAAGTTAAGGAGAAGAAATGATTCTGTTGTTTAGCCAATTGAAATGGTTTGTAGGATTGGTCTTGATACAAGTCCTTATCCTTAATCAGATGCATGTTAACGGATATGCAACTCCTTTTTTATATATCTATTTTATATTGAAATTCCATTCAAGAGTAAGTCGTAATGAATTGATGCTTTGGGCTTTTGCTTTGGGGCTGATTGTAGATATGTTTAGTAATACCCCAGGGATGAATGCGGCTTCGGCTACTTGTTTGGCATTCTTTCGTAATACTTTGCTTCGCATGGTAACTTTACGTGATATGGATGAAGGTTTTGAACCCAGTGTGAAAACGTTGGGCTTTTCGGCCTTTTTCCGTTATTCTTTGTTAGCTTGTAGTTTGTTTTGTACGTTGTTCTTGTTGGTAGATACGTTCTCTTTCTTTAATTTACCGGTATTGGTGCTTAAAATTGTATCTAGTTTGGCAACTACTATGTTATGTGTAATGTGTGTAGATGCTATGGGGAGGAAGAAATCGTGAAAAGAGATTATAATCTGGAAAAACGAAAATATGTGTTGGGGGGATCGGTTATTGTGGTGGTACTGATTTACCTGATTCGGTTATTTTCTTTACAGATTATGAGTGAAGACTACAAGAAGAACGCTGACAGTAATGCTTTCTTGAATAAAACGCAATATCCCAGTCGTGGTGTAATGTACGATAGAAATGGTAAGCTGTTGGTTTATAATCAGCCGGCATACGATGTGACAATGGTCATGAAAGAGATTAAGGACTTGGACACTCTTGATTTATGCCGCACGTTAAATATTACACCTGACTATTTTGATAGACGAATAAAGGAAATTAAAGACCGTCGCTCAAATCCAGGTTATTCTCCCTATACCCATCAAGTATTCATGACTCAATTGTCGGCAGAAGAGTGTGGCGTTTTTCAAGAAAAACTGTTCAAGTTCCCTGGTTTTTATATTCAGCGTAGAACCATCCGACAATATAATTATAACGCTGCGGCTCATGTATTGGGCGATATAGCCGAAGTTTCCAAAAAGGACATAGAGGAAGATGATTATTATGTACGTGGTGACTTTATAGGCAAACAAGGGATAGAACGTTCTTACGAAAAGCAATTGCGTGGCGAGAAAGGAGTAGAGGTTCTGCTTCGTGATGCACGAGGACGCATTCAAGGACGTTACATGAACGGAGAAATGGATCGCACACCTGTTCCAGGGAAAAACTTGACATTAGGAATTGATATCGAACTACAACAATTGGCAGAGCGTTTGCTTGAAGGAAAGATTGGAAGTGTGGTCGCTATAGAACCTAACACTGGCGAGGTGCTTTGTATGGCATCAGCACCTACTTTTGATCCTCGTATGATGGTAGGACGTCAGCGTGGAAAGAATCATCTGGAATTGGCACGTGATTCATGGAAACCGCTATTGAACCGTTCGATTATGGGACAATTCCCTCCAGGATCAACGTTCAAGACTACACAAGGATTGACATTTTTGGAAGAAGGTATTATTACTCCTCAAACAACTTACCCATGCTATGGCGGCTTTGTACATTCAGGATTACGCGTAGGGTGTCACGGGCATCCATCGCCATTGAATTTGGTACCTGCTATTGCGACTTCTTGTAATGGCTATTTCTGTTGGGGACTTTATTATATGATAGGTTCCCGTAAGAAGTATGGAAATGTACAAAATGCAATGGCTACGTGGCGTGACTATATGGTATCTATGGGATTTGGATATGCATTAGGAGTGGATTTGCCCGGGGAAAAGCGAGGTATGATACCTAACGACCGTTATTATGACAAGAATTATAGAGGCTATTGGAATGGATTGACCATTATTTCCATAGCTATTGGGCAAGGTGAGGTCACTGCCACACCTTTACAAATAGCCAATTTGGGAGCAACGATAGCCAATAGAGGATATTTCATTACTCCACATGTGGTGAAAGAAGTGGAAGATGAATCGTTGGACTCCTTATATACAACTAAACGGTATACTATGGTACGAAAGGAACATTATGAAACCGTTGTTGAAGGAATGCGTTCGGCTGTAACAGGAGGAACTTGTAGGGCGGCGAACATACCAGGATTGGATGTTTGTGGAAAAACGGGAACAGCACAAAATAGAGGAAAGGACCATTCCGCCTTTATGGGTTTTGCTCCAATGAATAATCCACAAATTGCTGTTTCGGTTTATGTGGAAAACGGTGGATGGGGAGCTACATATGGAGTACCCATTGGAGCTTTGATTATTGAGAAGTATCTCAAAGGTGAATTGTCCCCAGAGAGTGAGCAGAAAGCTGCGGATATACAAAAAAGAAGAATAGATTATGGCATACACGAACGGTAATTTAATGAAATCGGTTGATTGGATAACCATAGCTATTTATCTGGTATTGGTAATCATGGGATGGTTCAGTATTTGCGGAGCCAGCTATGATTATGCGGATATGGACTTCTTTAGCTTTGAAAGCAGAGCTGGAAAGCAGATGGTATGGATGGGATGCTCTGTTGTTCTTGGTTTTGTATTACTGATGTTGGAAGATAAGCTATACGATTGGTTTGCCTATATCTTCTATATATTGATGATGGCCCTTTTGTTTGTAACTCCTTTTTTGGCCGATAATACTAAGGGTTCTTATTCATGGCTTAAATTTGGACCTGTCAGTTTACAACCGGCTGAGTTCGCTAAATTTATTACCGCTTTGGCTTTGGCCAAATTTATGAATACGTATGGATTTACAATGAACCAGTTGAAGTATTCTATGTCCGTAATTGGGATGATTCTGTTGCCTATGCTACTGATAGTCCTTCAGCGTGAAACTGGCTCTGCTTTGGTTTATTTAGCTTTCTTTTTGATGCTCTATAGAGAAGGTATGCCAGGAGCCATTTTATTTACGGGTATTTCTGCTGTAATTTATTTCGTTGTAGGCATTCGTTTTAGTCAAGAGTTGATGCCTGATGAGTGTACTCCTATTGGAGAATTTGCTGTTTTTACATTGATTACTTTGTTATCTGCTTTGCTTGTTCATGTATACGGACAAAATCGTAAGGTTGTTCAAACGATTCTTTTATTTGGTGCAGCGGGTATTTTATTGGCAGAATTGTTTTCAGTTTATGTTATACCTTTTAACGTTGTGCACTTTCTATATGTGGAGTGTGCAGCACTAATTGTGTATTTGTTTTTTCTCTCTTATCGGGAAAGGGTAATACAATATCTTTATATAGCATTGTTTGCTGTTGGCTCTGTTGCATTTCTTTATTCGGTTGATTATATGTTCGAAAAGCTGGATGACCACCAGCGTGTTCGTATTGAAGTCGTATTAGGCATGAAGGAAGATTTGGCTGGTGCGGGTTATAACGTTAACCAAAGTAAGATAGCCATAGGTTCTGGTGGGTTGACGGGTAAGGGCTTTTTAAATGGGACTCAAACGAAATTGAAATACGTACCGGAGCAAGATACTGACTTTATTTTTTGTACGGTGGGTGAGGAACAGGGTTTTGTGGGTTCTGCAGCTGTGCTTTTACTTTATATGTTCTTGATTCTTCGTCTTATCTTTTTGTCTGAGCGTCAGCATACTCGTTTTGGTAGAGTATATGGGTATTGTGTTTTGAGTATATTCTTCTTTCACCTATTTATTAATATTGGTATGGTTTTGGGATTGACGCCTGTTATTGGTATTCCTTTGCCATTCTTTAGCTATGGTGGTTCATCATTGTGGGGATTTACCATATTGCTTTTTATTTTTCTACGTATAGATGCTTCGAGGAGTAAGCGTTAGCGGATGTGATTAACTTGAATGCCTACGTCGTAAATGCTTCTAAGCAAAGAATCGCTCATTAAGTGGGTTATATGAATGGAAGCGTTGCTGTGTCCTTCTTTTATTTCTATTTTTAGAGAAGCATTTTCGGTGTATTGTAACAAACCTCCAATACCATTACCTTGCCAATCTCCTAAAGAATCAGCCAAATATAAATGAAGAGTGTCTTTTTGAAAAATAGTACTGTCTTGTAGATTATGACACACCTCTAACCATATGTCTTTATAGGGGTATGATTCCAAATGGCGGATACCTATCTGTAAGTTATACTCTCCTTTAGTTATAGATGGTAGGTGGTAAAAAAGTGTATCATTCCTTTCCCAACCTGCATTTGATACAGGCTGGTAGGAATGATAGTATGTGTTTCCTTGACAAGCAATGAATAGAATTAATAGGAGTATTAATCCTTTATTCATTACTCGGTGCTTGAGGATGCTGGTCTTTATGCCCATTGTTTGAACGCTTGTGACGTTTCTTATTGTTACGGTTGCCTTCTTTGGATGATTGTTTGTTAGCTTCTTCATGAGGGTGATTGTTGTGGTTTTCTCCACTCTCATTATTATTGTTGCTGTTTGCAACATTTCCTTGGCTATTACCGCTTTGTTTCTTTTTCTTTTTCCGATTGTTTGAACTTCCTTTGCGCTTATCAAAACGAGTCAAACTTTCTTGTTCTACCAAGTCGATAGGTCTTTCAGGCCCATTTGAATGTCCACTTTCGTCAAGTTTCTCAGGTTTTTCACCATGTTTGTTCATGTTGATAACTTCAAATGCTCGACGTGCACTGATAGTCACACCATTGGCTAAGAAACTCTTGTCGGTGGAATAGGTGATAAGTCCCTTCAATATATCTGCCTTGAAGAAATAGAAAGTACCATCAGCTGTTTCGAGGGTAATCTCTTTGCTGGGTAACCTTTTTTGGGATTCTACATATACATCAACTTCATAGTTGAGGCAACATTTCAATTTGGCACATTGTCCGGCTAATTTCTGAGGGTTTAGAGAAATATCTTGAAAACGTGCGGCACTGGTCGATACAGAGTTGAAGCTTGTCATCCATGTAGCACAGCATAGTTCACGACCACAAGGACCTATACCACCGATACGTCCTGCTTCTTGGCGGGCTCCAATCTGTTTCATTTCAATACGAACCCGGAATACTTCTGCCAAGACCTTGATGAGTTGACGAAAGTCTACTCGTTCATCTGCTATATAATAAAAGATAGCTTTGTTCCCATCTCCTTGATACTCAACATCTCCTATCTTCATATTCAGATTCAAGTTCAAGGCTATCTGACGAGAACGTATCATCGTATCATGTTCCTTGGCTTTGGCTTCTTCGTACTTTTCCATATCTACCGGTTTAACTTTTCGGTAGATACGCTTGATGTCAGCTTCTGATTTCAGATTGGCTTTCTTGATTTGTAAAGGAACCAATCGACCGGTAAGTGTAACCACGCCAATGTCATGGCCAGGACTGGCCTCTACGGCAACTATATCACCTTTCTCCAGCTTTAGCTTATTACTGTTCTTGTAATATCCTTTACGGGTATTCTTGAATTGAACTTCCACCAATTCTTGTTCTTCTGCATTGCCGGGGATATCGGCCAACCAATCATAGGTGTTCAGTTGCTTATCTTGTCGTCCACAGCCCTTACAACATAAGTAGCCGCTTCCGTTTTTCAATTTGAAATTATTATCCATATTGTTTATATATTATTTCTGCACCAATAAGACAATCATTTTTAGAGAGAAGTCGAAAAACACCATGCGGGCGTTTACGTTCTGTTCAATGTGTCGTTGGGCTTCACTAAGTTCATCCATAATTCCCATTACATTCTTTTCGTTGACGAATGGGGAAAATCGGCTTGAAAAATTCTGTTCTTCTTTATTTAAATATACCAATGAAGGATTGCGGAAGTTGTAGATAAAGTTCTCGCGTATCATTCGTTGGCAATAAGTCAGGAAATTCTTTTGTCGTTCGCGCCCCATGGTAGCTACAGTTTCACTCCATTGTCTCATTTCCCGTATTTTACGTTGGTAGGACAAGCGCATTAAACTGACAAATAATTCAAAGAAAACTTTACTTTCTTCACTTAGATGAATGGTTTCTAATGCTTTCAGATAACTTCCTTCAGAACGATGTGCTACACTCTCTGCATCAGATGCTTGTAAACCGAATTTGTCCGTTAAGGCACTAACCATATCCTTTTCGTCGATGGCATGCAGTTGGAAACGTTGTGTCCGACTCTGAATGGTGGCTAATAATGCATCAGGTTCTTCGGAAACCAAGAGGAAAACAGTTTGAGCAGGAGGCTCTTCTAATAGTTTGAGCAACTTGTTGCTACATTCTACATTCATTTTCTCGGGTAGCCAAATAATCATTACCTTATATCCACCTTGACTGGATTTCAAACTCAGTTTGCGGAATATTTCATCGCTTTCCTTTACATATATTTGAGCTTGTTGGTTTTCGGCACCCATTTCTCTTAGCCACATGGCAAGGTTGAAGTAAGGAGTGTTGTTCAATAGCTTTCTCCATTCTGGAAGAAAATCATCACTGACGGTATCTTTCCCACTTTTTTTCTTGATAACAGGGAATACAAAGTGCAAATCGGGATGTGCAAGTTTGTTGTATTTTACACAATTTGGGCACACTCCGCAAGCATCGTGCTCGTTGGGATGTTCGCATGACAAATATCGGGCATAGGCAATGGCAAGGGGGAGTTTCCCTATTCCCTCTTTACCGCAAAGCAATTTGGCATGGGCTATCCTGCCTTCTTTTACCTCGTTGATGAGGCGTAGTTTTGCTTCTTCTTGTCCGATTACGTCTTTAAAAAACATTTCAAGCCAATTTACAAAGAGCAAAAGTAATAAAAAACTTTGAATTCGAAGTGTGTAAGTGTATATTTATTCTAACGACGTTTTATAGAATGTCGTTTTCTTCTTTATAAAACGATGTTTTCCTTAGTGTAAAGCGTTGTTTTGTGTTCAATAAAAGGGATTTTAGAGGAAAGGGGTAAATAGATGAGCAAACCATCCAACGAAACGTTTCCATGCGGATCGCTTCTTGTATTCTTCTTTAGTTAATAATGTGCTATAGGCTTGGTCCTCTTTGAACATGTCTATTAATTCATGGGTTGTTTCTTTATCGAATATGAATGCATTGACCTCATAGTCATATCTAAGGCTTCTGCTGTTTAGATTGGTGCTTCCTACGGTACAATATAAGCTATCTATCATCATAATTTTTGAATGATGAAATCCATCGTTATATACATATATATCAGCACCTTTCTTTCTAAGATTGTTCGCAATGTAAAAAGCTGCGTCGGGGGTAAATGGAATATCTGATTTGCCAGGAATCATAATTTCAACCTTAACACCTTTTTTGAGCGCATTTTTAATGGCTTTTTTAATAATGCGTGTAGGGGTGAAATACGGATTGATAATCTGTACTTCATTATTAGCCGATTCTATAGCCTTGGCATATGCGCGTCGCATGATTTTGTTAGTTTTGCGTGGATAACGGTCTACAATGGCCATTTCTTTTTTACCCCAATTGTCCGAGTCTTTTTGCAAAGGATAATAATCCGCACCACCTACACTCTGTTTGGTTGTCTTGTTCCACATATCCAGAAAGATGTCTTGTAAATGTCCAACTCCTTCTCCGTCTATACGGACGTGCATATCTCTCCATTCTCCTATTTCTGGTAGTCCTTCGATGTAGTAGTCGGCAATATTCATACCTCCTGTATAACCAACTTTACCGTCTATTACTACAATTTTTCGGTGGTCTCGATGGAATACATGATTAATGTATGGGAAACGGATGGGGTCGAATTTTTCAATCTCAATGCCATTTTTACGAATCTCCTTGAGATGTTTTTTCTTTAATGGTCGGTTATTGGACGAATTACCAAAAGCATCAAATATTGCGCGTACTTCAACACCTTCTTTAGCCTTTTGTGCCAATAAATCAAATGTAAGATTCGCTATAGAATCATTTCTGAAATTGAAATATTCCAAATGTATATGATGCTTGGCTTTTCTGATTTCATTGAAAAGATCTTCGAATTTATCATGACCGCTTTTAAGAAGCTTGATGTTGTTGTGATTAGTTGTTTTAATGTTGTATTCCTCATTTAAATATGTGATGAATGCACTATCACTTTGTGCCATCATGGATAATGTGGCGAATATATACAGAATGAAGATGTACTGATGTTTATGATTAAAATGTGCCATTTTTTCTAAATAAGTTTGCAAAAGTACTCAAATCAGGGTAAATAAAAAAGGATTGCCTATAAAGACAATCCTTTTTATCATTTTATCGGTAAAACAGATTATTTTACTTCCAAAATTACCACGCGGTTCAAGTATCCCTTTTCAAACATAGGATCTGTGCCACCCATAGCAACCTTTTCCAATCTGTCAGCGCTGATACCTTCAGCAATCAAAGCATCGTATACAGCTTGTGCACGAGCTTCAGACAATCTCTGGTTGATTTCAACAGTACCTGTACCCTTGTCTGCAAAACCTGCAACTTTATACTTGGTAGTAGGGTTTTTCTTCATTACGTCAGCCATCAACTTAACGTTAACCATACCTTCTTCGCTGATAACAGACTTGCCGATCTTGAAGAAGATAGCTGCAGAAGCTGCAGATGGAACTTCCTTAATGATTTCCTTGATAACTTCAACAGGAACTTCCTTAACCACTTCCTTGATGACTTCTTTTTCTACGACTGTAGATTTACCCTTGCCACAGCAGAAGTTTCTTCCACCAAATGTATATTTGAAACCTACAGTCAAACGAGTTGTAGCTTCTGCAGATTTACAATCGCTACCCCAACCAAAGATAGAAGGAGTTACACCATAACGGTTTTCAATGTTCAAAGCCCACTTGTTGTTCAAGTTGTAGTCAAGACCCCAACCGGCTGTAGCACCAATACGTGCTTTTGCACCTTTTGTTGCATAATTCGAATTAACAGTCTCTTCTGCATCTCCCGAAATTGTCTGGCTTGTTTCACCCACAACTATATCAGGATATGATATCTCAATTTTTTTTGTCTCACTACCATTCACAGCAGATGCTATATTCATGGTAGGACCCGCAAAAACGTAGAAATTTAATTTGCGTTCAGGGTCATACTTCAGGAACAAATTAGTCAAACTCAAAGTACCATCAAGGTTCACTTCAACAAACTTTTTGCAGTAGTCGTTGTAACCGGTACCTTCTTGAGTCTCCAAACTCTGCCACATGGCTCCTACTTCGGCACGTACTCCCCATACCGGAGTGATGTACTTACCTACTTTTACATTGAGGTTGAATGTTGGTGAATTTAATCCGTCGTTAAGGACAGACATAGCACCTACACCAGCACCGATGTAAATGTTGTTCGGCTTCTTGCATTCTG
>CAZJFI010000039.1:0-12578 GCA_964545265.1 uncultured Phocaeicola sp. | reverse complement strand
GTATCCAATTTCAGGATATTGTTATCCACCTTATTGAGAGCCTCAAACACTTCGGGCTTATGGATGAAAGTAGAATTGCTGAGCACGCTCACCTTAGCTTGTGGAAAATAGCGGTTGCGCAGTTCTAATGTATCGTCTATAATGCCGGCAAAGTGGGGATGCGCCGTTGGTTCACCGTTTCCGGCAAAGGTCAGCACATCAGGTTTCGGCCCATTCTGCTGCATATCCTTCAGCTTGTTTTCCAAAGCCTTGCGTACTTGTTCACGGGTAGGGAGTTTTTTCTTCGGTCGGAAGTCGGCATTGAAACCACATTCACAATAAATGCAATCGAAGGTGCAGAACTTACCGTCTTCGGGAAGCAGGTTGATACCCAAGGATACCCCCAAACGGCGGCTATGTACAGGGCCGAATATCGGCGACGGATAAATGACAGTTGACATAATGGTTGTTTTGATTCTACAGGTGCAAAGATAAGAAAAACTTTTGATAAGATTCTAATTCCTATAAGCAGTCCTTTTGCCCCATTTTTGTACTTGAAAAAACAAAATATTTAAATGTTTAATGGTACATTTATAAAACTACTGAACATGTCTAAAACAGCCTTCACAGGTTTCACCGGCATGTAAGTCATTGAACCACTTTGAATTTTGGTGAAACGTGACGCATATTTCTCGTTTCACAGGTTTCACCCGTGAGTAAGCGTCTCCACGATTACTTTACCGTGATATAGAACTGAAATTGAAAGAACAGATAAGTTTCGTTACAACGGATGTAGGTAAACAATTAAATTATATCATACTGTCATGGAATCAGAGGCCTAAAGGTGTTTACCACCACCTGATACAGATTTGGTCCCCATAGAATAAAACAGCATATGGCTAAAATGAGCTGAAACCATTACACAAAGTATCATTCTGAAAATCATCAGAATGACACTTTTGTATTAAAAGATAGGTAATTCTAATTCTGTTAACTTTGTGTATACAGATTCTTCGCTGACACTCAGAATGACAATTGTTATTATGGTCTCATTTATCTAACACTTACCCCATCTTAGCCTTGAAAGCTAATGCATACATGCGCATCTGCTTCACCATGGCCAACAATCCATTGCTACGGGTAGGGGAAAGGTGTTCTTTCAATCCTATCTCTTCTATAAAATAAAGGTCGTTCTCCAATATTTCATCGGGAGTATGACCGGATACAACCTTTATCAACAAGGCAATGATTCCCTTTACTATCAGAGCATCGCTTTCGGCCTGGAATTCCACTTTTCCATCTACCAAATCGGCTTGTAACCAAACACGACTCTGACAACCGTCTATCAAGTTTTGTTCCGTCTTGTATAGAGGGTCAAGGGGAGCTTGTTCATTACCCAAATCTATCAGCAACTGGTATTTGTCCATCCAATCATCGAAATCGCTGAATTCTTCAATGATTTCGTCTTGCAATTCGTTTATGGTTTTCATATCCTATTGTTCATTATAAATTACATCCATTACGGTTTGTCCCACCGCCTTAAGGGTATTACGGTCGATATTCTCCATGGTATCATTGATGGTATGCCAGAAAGGTCCGAACGATGAACGTTCACAATTGGGGTCATAATTGATGATATCCACACATGGAATACGGGCGATGCCATGTACATACACATGGTCGTCGGTCACTTCGGCTCCCTCTTCGTTAATGAAATAATTGCCATAACCCAATTCTTGAGCCTTCTTCCAAATTTTCTTCACTTCCTTACGGGCATTCCGATAAGAATAAGGTTCCTGATAGAAAGTAGAGCCTTTACCACCTACCATATCGAGCAGTATGCCATAACGGGCAAAGTAACCTTGTACATGAGGAGTACGTGCCCAATATTGCGAACCAAGGCACCAGGTATTGGCCTTGTAATTACCCCGATGGAATTCGGGTATGCCATAATCTTCTGCATCGAAGAAGATGATATCGATACCTACTTCGGGCGATTTCTGTTGGATTTGTCGGGCAATTTCAAGCAAAACACCCACACCGCTGGCACCATCGTTCACTCCCAATATATGTTTCCGGTGGTTCTTTTCATCGGGATCATTGTCGGCATAAGGACGACTGTCCCAATGGGCACAAAGCATGACACGCTTCTTGCTTTCAGACTTATAGGCTCCTACAATGTTACGGGCTTTCAATACAGTACCGTCCCATGCTATAAGATCGGCATATTGATTGTATACTTTCGCACCAAAAGCCTCCAACTGTTTGGCCAAGTATTCACCACAATCCTTATGGGCTTGGGTATTAGGTACACGTGGACCAAAATCGGCTTGCGCCTGTACATAAGCATAAGCACTATCGGCATTGAACTCAGGTGCCTTAACCACAACTTTTTTTTCGGCTTCCCGGCTTTCGTCTGCTTTCTTGGTGTTTCCGCAAGACACTATACCCGTAATGCCAAGAGTGAGAAAGGGGAGAATGAATATATTCTTTATTTTCATCAGTAATGATATTTTATAGCTTGCAAAGGTAATCAAACTTTTTGTACTTCTTCCATTACACGCAGGAAGTTTCCTCCCCAAATGCGACAGATATCTTCTTCACTATATCTTTCCTTTAATAAACAACGAGTGAAGTTTATCAGTTCGGAAGCCGATGCACAACCCACAATACCTCCATCGCCATCAAAGTCGGTTCCAATACCTACATGTTCTATACCCATAATGTTTACCATGTGGTTAAGGTGTTCAATGGCATCGAGGATAGTAGCAGTACCTTCTTCCTTCAAGAAACCATTGTATAAAGTAACCTGGGCTACTCCTCCCTTATCGGCCAAAGCTTTCAATTGGGCATCTGTCAGATTTCTGGGATGCTTACACACAGCATGTGCCGAAGAATGAGAAGCTACAATGGGCTTGCTACTGATATTCAATGCATCGTAGAAGGTCTGCTCTCCTGCATGGGAGATATCTACCATCATACCTACCCGATTCATTTCCCGAATTACCTGTTCACCAAAGGCACTCACTCCCAAACCTTCGTCATTGTAACGAGCCGAACCACAAACATCGTTGTTTCCATTGTGGCAAAGGGTCATATATACCACCCCTCGGTTACGGAACCGCTCTACATTACGAATGTCCTTGCCAATGGCATATCCGTTTTCTATACCAAGCATAATGGCCTTTTTGCCTTCCGATTTCAATCGATACAAATCGGCAGGAGTATAAGCTATGTCAACAGCTGTACAATGCTTGGCCACCATGGCTTCTATTTCATTCAAGATACGATCGGCCTTGGCCGTAGCAGCCAACAAGGATTCATCGGTACGTTCCAATTGTTTCAGATAAGCCACCATGATAGTAGCATCGAGGTGTCCTTCGGTCATCTTATGGAGGTCGACCAATATCTTGGGATCACGACTTCCAAACTCAATGTGCTGGTCGAAGAACATCGGAGTATCACAATGCGAATCGAGAGTAACCATCCGCTCGTGCAAACGCTTGGCTTCCTTAAACGAAGTGGCCTCGCCCACCAACCAACGGAAAAGGGGCATCATACATTCATCGCCCCGAAGGATGAAACATTCCGGGTGCCATTGTACTCCCAACATCGACTTGTATTCTGTAGATTCAATGGCTTCTATCACGCCATCTACCGAATGGGCACAAACACGAAAACCGGGTGCAGCGTCTTTTACAGCCTGGTGATGGAATGAGTTAACAGCCAATGTATCTGTATTGAACAACCGGTGCAACAAACTTCCTTCTTCTATCTGGACGGTATGTGAGGCATACCCTCTGTCCAAATCCTGATTGTGCTTGATACGCTTACCTTCCATCTGCGAATGGATATCCTGATAAAGTGTTCCGCCAAAAGCTGCATTCATGGTTTGGATACCTCTACAAATGCCTAAGATGGGAATTTGTCGGTCGGCTGCTAATTTGGCCAACAACAATTCCTGCTTGTCCCGACGGGGATTAATACCATGCAATTCCATAACAGGTTCTTCGCCCAAATAAAGCGGATTGATATCGGCTCCTCCTGTAAGCAAGATACCATCCAAACTGTCCAAGGCACTTATCAGGGCATCTGTTTCCTCAAAGGGAGGAAGAATAACAGGAACCCCTCCGGCTTTCAATATAGATTGATAATAACCTTCTGCCAAAGTACAATCTCCATCACGAAAATTACCGGTCAAACCTATCATTGGGGCAACTTTATATCCTGGGAAAGAGCGGTGTAAAGCGTCGTAAGCTGACGTTATGCTAAAATCTGGAAGCTTGTTCATACGTTAATCTTCATAGAAATTTAAGCAAAGATAGAGATAAATCCAGATAATTTGTGCATATTTGCTAAAAATCTGATGACTATGGAGCCGATACAAGACTTTGCAGGTTTGATAAGCCGTTTACGGAGCCTTAATAAGAGGAAACGGGTAGCTGTAGTGTGTCCCAATGATGCACACACAGAATACGTTATACTCCGTAGCTTGAAAGAAGGCTTTGCCGATTTCTTGTTGGTGGCAGATACTCCTCATCTGATCAATGCTGAGTATATCCATCGTCAGTTTCCCGACCATGTAAAAGTATACGAAGCAACAGGTCCTGACAAGGCTGCACAAGAGGGGGTGGCTTTGGTTCGCGAAGGTCATGCCGATGTATTGATGAAAGGAATTATCAATACCGACAATCTGCTTCGGGCTGTACTCAACAAAGAACATGGCTTGTTGCCAAAAGGGAATGTATTGAGCCACGTAACCGTTGCCCAAATACCATTGTATAATAAATTACTGTTCTTCTCGGATGCAGCAGTAATCCCCCGTCCCAAGTTGGAGCACTTTGATGCCATGATTCGTTACGATGTAGAGGTTTGTAGGCGCATGGGTATTGATGAACCTCGGGTAGCCTTGATTCATTGTACGGAAAAGGTAAACGAAAAGTTCCCTCATACGTTGGATTATGTAGCCTTGAAAGAACGGGCCGAAGCTGGTGAGTACGGACAAATGTTCTTGGACGGACCTATGGATGTAAAGACCGCTTGCGACTCGCATAGTGGTGAAGTGAAAGGCATCAGCTCTCCTGTAGTGGGTCATGCCGACATGCTGATATTTCCCAACATCGAATCGGGAAATACATTCTACAAGACTGTTTCCCTCTTCGGCGATGCCAATATGGCGGGAATGTTATTAGGTACTACAGCTCCTGTAGTGGTACCTTCGCGTGCCGATTCAGGCAACTCCAAGTTTTATAGCCTTGTTTTGGCTTGTGTTTGTAGCGAGAGCATATCAAAAGATGAACAATAAAACGAAGAAATGAAAATATTTGTAATTAATCCGGGGTCCACTTCGACCAAGTTGGCCCTTTATGAAAACGAAAAACAAGTATGGACGGGCGGAGCACATCACCCGGTAGACGATTTGGCAAAGTTCCATCATATCAATGAACAATACGAATATCGTAAGGAGTTCGTGCATCGCATGCTGGCCGAAGCAGGTATCCCTATTCAATTTGATGCGGTGATAGCTCGTGGTGGTTTGTTGAAACCCACACCCGGAGGTGTATATGCCATCAACGAACAGATGAAGCATGACTTGATACATGCACAAATGGAACATGCCTGTAATTTGGGAGCATTGATAGCAGATGAGCTGGCAAAGGAATGCAATTGTCCTGCTTACATTGCCGACCCTGAAGTGGTAGACGAACGAATGCCCGAAGCAAAACTTACCGGTATACCCGAAATACAACGTATATCCATTTTCCATGCCCTTAACAGTAAAGCGGTTTCACGCCGATATGCTGCTTCCATAGGCAAGCATTACGAAGACTTGAACCTGATAGTCATTCATCTGGGTGGAGGTATATCTGTAGGAGCGCATCTCAAGGGAAAGGTAATCGATGTAAACAATGCACTGAATGGTGACGGACCTTTCAGCCCCGAACGTGCGGGTACTGTTCCTGCCGACCAACTGGCTGAACTTTGCTTCAGTGGAAAATACAACCTCCGTCAAATCAAGAAGATGCTGAATGGTGGTGGTGGACTGTCTGCCCATTTAGGTGAAAACGATATGATTACCATTGCCTCGAAAGCAGAAAGAGGGGTAGAACCTTATAAGAAAGTGCTCGATACCATGCTATATACCGTAGCCAAGGAAGTAGGGGCACGCTATGTAGCTCTCCGTGGAGAAGTAGATGCCATCATCATTACAGGTGGTATTGCCCATAGCGATTATTGCATAAAGACACTCCGCAGTTGGATAGTTTGTTTGGGCAATATCGTTCTGATGCCCGGCGAAGACGAAATGGGTTCATTGGCCTACAATGCCCTTGGCGCCTTGAAAGGCGAACTTTCGTTGCAAGTTTACCAACCGGAATAAAAAAAGAAGATGTGTCATAAAATACATTTATGACACACCTACTTTTTATTATCCATATTCATGTTTTCGTTTGGGATTCATCGGAAACCAACCCTTCAGAACACGCTTGCGCTGGTCGAACACTTCCTTAATGGTCCAAAAGGAAGAAAAGGAAAATACACCCAATAAAGAGGAAACCAATATATCGGCTATCAGTACAGAACCGATGATACCAATAATCCCCAAAACAAGGAATACCCACCAGCAACGGGTGCCCCAATAGTATTCAGCCTTTATCACGATGGGATGGAAAAGACCAATTATCAGAAAGGTGCTGATTCCTATGACAATTCCTGCCAAATGATATTCAGTCAGCCAATCCATTATTCAGACTTGATGGGAATTTCTTTCTTGATACTTTGTTCCAACGAAATCAAGGTTTCGGTAGCCATTACACCCGGAATTTCTTGAATTTTGGAGTTCAACAAGTCCATCAGATGTTCATTATCGCGTGAATAAAGCTTGGTAAGCATGGTATACGGACCTGTAGTAAAATGACATTCCACAATTTCAGGAATCTTCTTCAGTTCATTTACTGCAGCCTTGTACATGGAACCCTTTTCCAACTTGATACCTACATAAGTACAAGTTCTATAGCCCAAGCTTTTAGGATTTACATTGTATCCGGAACCTACAATCACACCCATATCAATCAAACGCTGTACACGCTGATGGATAGCAGCACGTGAAACGCCACAATCTGCCGCAACATCTTTAAAGGGAATGCGGGCATTTTGTGAAATAATTTCCAGTATTTGTCTGTCAAGACTATCAATTTTCTCCATATCTATTGATTTTTAATGTTATCATTCTGTAAGCAAATATAGAGATTCTTTTTAATTTATCTGCTATCTTAAAGGAAAAATTGCATTTTATTTAATAAAAAGTATGTTGTACAGCTACTTTTTAATGTATTTATCTATTTTTACTCCACGTATAGTATTCATAAAACGAATAATTCCGAAAGGAAATTGTATCTTTGCATAAGTACAATTAATAAAAGAAACAAAAGCATGCATCCTTTAGCGTTATTCAAATATTGTCCTAAGTGTGGTTCCGCACATTTTTTGGAAAACAACGAAAAATCCAAGCGTTGTTCCGATTGTGGATTTGTATATTACTTTAATCCCAGCGCAGCTACCGTTGCTTTCATTTTGAATCAAAAAGAAGAATTGTTGGTTTGTCGTCGAGGGAAAGAACCTGCCAAAGGTACATTCGACTTATCCGGTGGCTTTCTCGATATGTACGAAACAGGAGAACAAGGCGTAGCTCGTGAAGTACTTGAGGAAACAGGATTGGAAGTAATCGAGACTAACTATCTCTTCTCTATACCCAATACTTATCTTTATTCGGGATTCTTATTGCATACACTCGACCAGTTTTTCCTTTGTAAGGTAAAGGACGATTCCAACTTACGTGCTATGGACGATGTTTCGGAATCCTTCTGGATACCATTACAACAAGTCAACCCCGAAGAATTTGGTTTGAACTCCATTCGTGAAGGTGTAAAGCTATTCCTAAAGTCCTATCGTTCCAAACTTTAATTTTCACAATACGTCGTTTTACAAATTGTAGAACGATGTTTTACACATCACAAAACGATGTTTTCTTCATCGTAATACGATGTTAAATCCTAAGACATCTTTTGTGATGGAATGAAAAAGCTCACTTTTTAGCCTTTTTAAGAAAAAAAAAAAGAAACATACCTTATTATATAGGAACAAGTCTGCTTTTTTTCTACTTTTGCACCCAAATTTGAAAAATATGCAGAAAAATCTCGTAATAGTAGAGTCACCTGCCAAAGCCAAAACCATTGAAAAGTTTTTGGGAGATGACTACAAAGTGCTCTCCAGTTACGGTCACATCCGCGACTTGAAGAAGAAGGAATTCAGTATCGATGTAGAAAACGGATACCGACCTACCTATGAAATTCCAGAAGACAAGAAAAAACTGGTAAAAGATTTGAAGGCCGAAGCAAAGAAAGCCGACATGGTATGGCTCGCATCCGATGAGGACCGCGAAGGAGAAGCTATTTCGTGGCACCTGTTTGAAGTGTTGGGATTGGATCCCGAAAAGACCAAACGTATCGTATTTCACGAAATTACTAAAAATGCCATTCTTAAAGCCATTGAAAACCCAAGAGACATTGATGTAAACTTGGTGAATGCTCAACAGGCACGCCGGATTCTCGACCGTATTGTAGGTTTTGAACTTTCACCCGTATTGTGGCGAAAAGTAAAACCAGCTCTTTCAGCAGGTCGTGTACAATCGGTAGCTGTACGACTGATAGTGGAACGCGAACGAGAAGTGAATAACTTCGTAAGCGAATCGGCTTATCGGGTAACAGCTGTATTCGAAGTTCCTGATAAGGATGGTGAAAAGACTGAAGTACGTGCAGAATTGGCCAACCGATTCAAGACTAAAGAAGAAGCCCATGCATTCTTGGAAACTTGTAAGGACGCATCCTATAGCATCAGCGATATTGTTACCCGCCCAACCAAAAAATCGCCGGCTCCTCCTTTCACCACTTCTACTCTACAACAAGAAGCTGCCCGTAAACTTGGTTTTTCTGTATCGCAGACAATGGTTATTGCCCAACGTCTGTACGAAAACGGACAGATAACTTACATGCGTACCGACTCTGTCAACCTTTCGGATTTGGCATTGGCTACCAGTCGACAAACCATTACCGAACTGATGGGCGAACAATATGTAAAAACTCGTCAGTTTGCTACCAAAACCAAAGGTGCACAAGAAGCACACGAAGCCATCCGTCCTACTTACATGTCGAACGAAAAGATTTCGGGCTCAGCTCAAGAACAGAAACTTTATGAATTGATATGGAAACGTACCATCGCTTCACAAATGGCCGATGCAGAACTTGAAAAGACAACCGCTACCATAACCATCAGCAACAGCCAGGAAACATTCATGGCCATAGGCGAAGTGGTTACTTTCGACGGTTTCTTACGAGTATACAGAGAATCTTACGACGAAGATATTGAACAAGAAGACGAAAGCCGATTGTTACCTCCACTTACTGTGGGACAAGTTTTGGAACAAAATGAAGTCTTGGCCACCCAACGATTCTCTCAATGTCCACCCCGATATACAGAAGCCAGCTTAGTACGTAAATTGGAAGAATTGGGTATCGGACGTCCTTCAACTTATGCACCTACCATCTCTACTATCCAACAACGCGGATATGTAGAAAAGGGCAACAAAGAAGGAGTAAAACGTGAATATGACTTATTAAAGCTGAAAGGTAACAAGATAATCGAAACCATCAAATCAGAACTTACAGGCAACGAAAAGTCCAAATTACTTCCTACCGATGTGGGTATAGTAGTAAACGATTTCTTGATGAATTATTTCCCTAAAATCATGGACTACAATTTTACTGCCAGTGTAGAAAAAGAATTTGACGAAGTAGCTGAAGGCGAAAAAGAATGGAACGGTATGATGGAAACTTTCTACAAAGGCTTCCATCCTTTGGTAGAAAAAACCATGTATACCAAAACCGAACATAAGGTAGGCGAACGCATGTTGGGTACAGATCCTGTTAGCGAAAAACCTGTATCAGTAAAAATCGGACGCTTTGGACCTGTCATTCAAATTGGTTCGGCCGATGATGAAGAAAAGCCTCGCTTTGCCCAATTGGCCAAAGGCATGTCAATGGAAACCATCACTTTGGAAGAAGCACTCGAATCGTTCAAACTCCCACGTACATTGGGTGAATTCGAAGAAAAGAGCGTTACCATTGGTGTAGGTAAATTTGGTCCTTATATCCGTCACGATGGGGCATTTGTTTCAGTACCTAAAGACAAGGACCCGATGGCTATATCACTCGAAGAAGCTATAGAACTGATATTGGCCAAACGTGAAGCTACTGAAAACAAAGTAATCAAGACATTTGAGGAAGAACCTGAATTGCAAATTTTGAACGGACGTTTCGGACCTTATGTTGCTTACAAGAAGAAGAATTATAAGATTCCTGAAAGTATAGAACCAAGAGATTTGAATCTGGAAGCTTGTTTCAAGATAATTGAATTGCAAAAGAGCAAGGAAGAAAACAGAAAGTCTCGCTATAGCGCCAAGAAGAAATGATACGCATCTTTCTAATCGGATACATGGGTGCCGGTAAAACAACGTTAGGAAAAGCGTTTGCCCGGCACTTAGGCCTGACATTCATCGATTTGGACTGGTACATTGAAGAACGGTTTCATAAAACCGTCCGACAAATCTTTACAGAGCGTTCAGAAGAAGGATTCCGTGAGTTGGAGAAACGGATGCTTCACGAAGTGGCAGAATTTGAAGATGTAGTGATTGCTACCGGTGGTGGTACACCTTGTTTCTTCGACAATATGGAACACATGAATCAAAGTGGAGAAACCGTATTCTTAGAAGTCAGTCAGGATGTACTTTTCCGTCGGTTGAAAGTGGCCAAACAACAACGTCCGTTATTGGCTCAAAAAACAGACGAAGAACTGAAATCATTCATTCATGACGCAGTTCAGAAACGGTTGCCTCACTATACCAAAGCCAAACATATATTCCGAGCCGATGAGCTGGAAGACAAAAAGCAGATACAATTGTCTGTTGAAGCTTTGAAAGAACAATTAAAACTTAATGTATGAAAGAAAAACTGACACTTATTAAGGTAGGGGGTAAAATTGTAGAAGAAGAGGCTACATTAAATCAACTTCTTTCTGATTTCTCTGCCATCAAAGGATATAAAGTATTGGTTCATGGTGGTGGACGCTCGGCTACCAAACTGGCTGCTCAATTGGGTATTGAAAGCAAAATGGTAAATGGAAGACGAATTACCGATGCCGAAACATTGAAGGTAGTAACTATGGTTTATGGTGGATTGGTAAACAAGAACATTGTAGCCGGACTTCAAGCCAAAGGAGTGAATGCCATGGGACTGACTGGTGCCGATATGAATGTAATCCGTTCAGTTAAGCGCCCTGTAAAGGATATGGATTATGGATTTGTAGGCGATGTACAAAAAGTAAATGCCGAATTGTTAAGCAATTTGATACGCCAAGGAGTAGTTCCTGTTATGGCCCCTTTAACCCACGATGGACAAGGTAGCATGCTCAATACCAATGCCGATACCATTGCAGGCGAAACCTCCAAGGCTTTGGCCGAATTCTTTGATGTAACCTTGGTATTCTGTTTTGAAAAGAAGGGTGTCCTCAGTGATGAAAACGATGATGATAGTGTAATTCCTGTCATCACTCCCGAAGAATTCAAGATGTATGTAGAAAAAGGTATAATCCAAGGAGGAATGATTCCTAAATTAGAGAATTCTTTTTCGGCCATTGATGCAGGTGTATCCCAAGTAATCATCACTCAAGCTTCTTCCATCAATGGTGAAGGAGGAACAATTATCAGAAAATAAAAGGTTATGAACAAGAAATTGGTATTTGTTACAAATAACGCTCATAAACTGGAAGAAATCTCCCAAATATTAGGTGATAAGATTGATTTACTGAGTTTGAAAGAGATCAATTGCCAGGAAGATATTCCAGAAACTGCCGATACATTGGAAGGAAATGCTTTTCAAAAAGCATCTTACATCCATCAAAAATATGGATATGATTGCTTTGCCGACGATACCGGATTGGAAGTAGAAGCATTGAACGGTGAACCAGGAGTATTTTCGGCCCGCTATGCCGATAGTGGACACGATTCTGAAGCCAACATGCAGAAACTACTCCAAAACCTAAATGGAAAAACAAACCGTAAGGCACAATTCCGTACCTCCATTTGCTTGATTATTGACGGTAAAGTACATACCTTCGAAGGTATCTGCAAAGGTATAATCATTGAAGAAAAACGAGGAGAAACAGGTTTTGGATACGATCCTATTTTTGTACCCGAAGGATATGAAAATACATTTGCCGAATTGGGTAACGACATCAAAAACCAAATAAGTCATCGTGCCAAAGCTGTAGAAGCACTTTGTACCTATTTGAAAAATGAATAATATGGGGTCACCTGCAAAGGTTTTGAAGATTATTTTACATTAAATACCTAAAAATCGGACAAATAAAAGCAATAGGTTTATTTATAAATTGGGTACATTAAATTGGACACCCTATTTCACTAAATACCCATAAACAAAGAAGTACCACTCGTTTTATGTATCGTGGTACTTCTTTTTATATGGAGT
>CAZJFI010000038.1:0-12657 GCA_964545265.1 uncultured Phocaeicola sp. | reverse complement strand
AATTGATGCGTCAACTGGAAGCCAATGGATATAAAGTGACTCATGATTCTTCCAATCCACAAGGTGAGATTGCGGTTATCAATACTTGCGGTTTCATCGGTGATGCAAAAGAAGAATCCATCCAAATGATATTGGAATTTTGTGAAGCCAAAGAAGAAGGACGACTCAAAAAATTATATGTAATGGGCTGTCTTTCTGAACGCTATCTACAAGAACTTAAAGTGGAGATTCCACAAGTGGATAAATTCTATGGTAAGTTCAATTGGAACGAATTACTCGATGAATTGGGGAAAACCTATCAAACAGAACATGCCATTGAACGGACACTTACAACTCCCAAACATTATGCTTATTTGAAAATCTCGGAAGGTTGTGATCGGAAATGTTCCTATTGTGCAATTCCTATCATAACCGGAAAGCATGTTTCACGTCCTATTGAAGAGATTGTTGAAGAGGTTAAGATACTGGTATCCGAAGGAGTTAAGGAATTTCAGATTATTGCTCAGGAATTGACTTATTATGGAGTTGACTTATATAAAACTCAGAAATTACCTGAATTAATCGAAAGAATAGCGGAAATACCTGGCGTAGAATGGATTCGATTGCATTATGCTTATCCGGCTCATTTCCCGGAAGATTTGTTCCGAGTGATGCGTGAGCATAAGAATGTATGTAAGTATATGGATATAGCTTTGCAACATATCAGTGATAATATGTTGGGTAAAATGCGTCGCCATGTTACGAAAGCAGAAACTTATGAATTAATCGAGAAATTCAGAAAAGAAGTACCAGGTATTCATCTGAGAACTACCTTGATGGTAGGTCATCCGGGAGAAACGGAAGAGGATTTCGAAGAATTGAAGGAATTTGTCAGAAAAGCTCGGTTTGATCGGATGGGGGCGTTTGCATACTCAGAAGAAGAAGGTACTTATTCTGCCGAAGCTTACGAAGATAATATTCCTCATGACACCAAACAGAGTCGATTGGATGAGCTGATGGCCATTCAACAAGAGATTTCTGCTGAATTAAGTCATGCCAAAATAGGACAAGAATATAAAGTGATTATAGATCGTAAAGAGGGCGATTATTACGTAGGAAGAACAGAATTCGATTCACCAGAAGTTGACCCGGAAGTTTTAATCAAAGTAGAAGAAAAACGCCTGTTCATCGGTCATTTTTATCGTGTATTGATTACTGATGCAGATGATTTTGACCTTTATGGAAAAGTTCTTTGAGATTTTGGGCCAAATATTTGTTTTTTGTCTGTTTTTTCACTAATATCGCATCAAAATTAATACTTAACAAATTGAATAACAAAGAATTCATATCAGAGCTATCCAAAAGGATGGGCTATTCAAACAAAGAAGCTACCCAGTTTGTATCTTCTGTTTTAAATGTAATGTCTCAAGAATTACAAGATGGAAAGTCTGTTGTAATTCAAGGATTTGGTTCGTTTGACGTTAAAAAGAAGTTAGAACGAATATCTGTAAATCCTGTAACCCGCCAACGGATGTTGATTCCCCCCAAATTGGTTTTGTCATATAAACCCAGTGTAACCTTAAAAGAAAAGTTCAAATAAAAATAGCCTTATATCATGATAAATGAAAAAGTAACCATACAAGATCTTGCCAATCTGTTATCTGAAAAACATGGTATGAGCAGAAAAGACGCTGAGCTTTTCATTAAAGGTATGTTTGATTTGGTAGAAGAAGCTCTGGCTACCGAAAAATATGTCAAGATTAAAGGCTTGGGCGTATTTAAACTTACCGAAGTTGACAGCAGAGAAAGTATTAATGTAAATACAGGTGAACGTATTGAGATACAAGGACACACAAAAGTAAGCTTTACTCCTGATTCTTCATTGAAGGAATTGATAAACAAGCCATTCTCTCATTTTGAAACTGTGTTACTCAACGAAGGTGTACAATTGGAAGATACAAAGGTTGAAACAGATGAGGATGTAAATGAAGTAGTTGAGCCGAAAGTTGTTGAAGAAGAAAGTATCACACCTGAAGAAGAATGTATTATACCTGTTGAAGAATCAATTGTAGAAGATGTCGTTCCAGAAACAGAAATAGTTAAAGAAGAAGTCGTTTCTGAATTAGAAACTCCAGTTCCTATAATGAGTGTTGCCACAGAAGACGATAATTCTCAAGAGGTAGGTGATAAGGTAGAAGATACAGAAACGGTAGAAACACCTGAATTGCCGGTTTCGGAAGAAACAATTCAGTCTGAAGACGTTTCTGAAGAAAGTGTACAAGAAGACACAAATGCTCCTGATGTAGCAACAGAAGAAGAAGAGCCGGTTGTATCACAGCCTGTACCAGACAAGACCAATAGAGGACTCGTTTTGATTACTATTCTCTTGATTCTAATTATTTTAGGTGGAGCATATTGGTTATTCTTCCGTCCTGCAGATAATGGTATAAAAGATGAATTGATTGAAAAAGAATCTATTGAAATAATTGACACAATAGTGAAAGAAGTTGTAGAAGACCAACCGATAGAAACGATTGTTGTTGAGAAAACCGCAACACCTGAAGAAAAACAACCTTCTATTGTGAAATCGGAAGAGAAGGTTGCATCTTTATCTGATACTACTGCTTATGACATTGTAGGTACAAAAACTACCCATACGTTGCAAAATGGAGAGACCATTATCAGAGTGGCTTTAAAATATTATGGAGCAAAGAATTTTTGGCCATATATAGCCAAACATAATGAGAAGACCATTAAAAATGCAAACAATGTTCCAGTAGGTACCAAATTGTTGATACCAGAACTTGCACCTAAAAAGTAAAATATAGAAATGCCCATTCATCAGAAGTTATGAGTGGGCATTTCATTTTAAGATATAAAACTTCATCGTTTTTAAGTTCAAAATCATCTTTTTAAAGTTCTTTAGTTCTATTGGCGCAAAAAGTTACTTTGCGCTTTACTTTTTTAATAAAAAAATGTTGCCCCTGTTAATTAATTGCCGTAATTTTGAAAGCTATAAACCAAAGGGAGATAATCCCTTCACATGATAAATAAAATAACTAAATATAATCAAATTATGGCAGAAGCAATTGACATTCGTGAATTGAACGAACGAATTGAGAGACAAAGTGCATTTGTGACAAACCTGATGACAGGAATGGATCAGGTTATTGTAGGTCAAAAACATTTGGTAGAATCATTATTGATAGGTTTATTGTCAGATGGACATATCTTACTTGAAGGTGTTCCTGGATTAGCAAAGACATTGGCTATCAAAACACTTGCATCACTTATTGATGCTAAATACAGTAGAATCCAATTTACTCCCGACTTGTTGCCCGCCGACGTTATCGGTACTATGATTTATAGTCAGAAGGATGAACAGTTCATCGCCAAGCGTGGTCCTATCTTCGCTAATTTTGTATTGGCCGATGAAATCAACCGTGCTCCGGCTAAGGTACAGAGTGCTTTGCTCGAAGCCATGCAGGAACGTCAGGTTACCTTGAGCAAGGAAACCTTTGAACTTCCTAAACCATTCCTTGTAATGGCTACTCAGAACCCTATTGAACAAGAAGGTACTTATCCGCTTCCTGAAGCACAGGTAGACCGTTTTATGTTGAAGGTAGTGATTGATTATCCTAAGTTGGAAGAAGAAAAGAAAATCATCCGTCAGAATATCAGTGGCGAAAAGATAGAAGTTCGTCCTATCTTGAAATCGGAAGACATCATCGAAGCTCGTAAAGTAGTTCGTCAAGTATATTTGGATGAAAAAATAGAACAATACATTGCTGATATTGTATTTGCAACCCGTTATCCTGAAAAGTATGGGTTGAAAGAATTGAAGGATATGATTGGTTTTGGTGGTTCACCTCGTGCTTCTATCAATTTGGCATTGGCAGCTCGTAGTTATGCATTTATCAAGCGCCGTGGTTATGTGATTCCTGAAGATGTACGTGCTGTTGCACATGATGTACTTCGTCATCGTATTGGATTGACATACGAAGCCGAAGCCATGAATATGACTTCCGACGAGATTGTCAGCAAGATTCTCAATAGCGTAGAAGTGCCCTAATAATTAAGCCAATAAGCTACGTTTAAAAGAAAACATCGTTTTCGATGGGATAAAGCGATTATTTACAAGGAAGAAAACGTCGTTTTTCCTCCATTGAAAACATAGCTTTTAAAAAAACGAGTATGGAAACAAGTGATATATTAAAACGAGTTCGCCAGATTGAAATCAAGACCCGCGGACTTTCGAACAATATCTTTGCCGGCCAATATCATTCGGCCTTCAAAGGGAAAGGTATGTCATTCTCGGAAGTTCGTGAGTATCAGTATGGTGATGACGTTCGTGATATAGACTGGAATGTTACCGCACGTTACAACAAGCCCTATGTGAAGGTGTTTGAAGAAGAACGTGAACTGACGGTAATGCTCCTGATTGACGTATCAAATAGCTTGGATTTCGGTACGGTGAAGCAGATGAAAAAGGATATGGTAACGGAAATAGCTGCTACGCTGGCTTTTTCGGCCATTCAAAATAATGACAAGATTGGGGTAATCTTCTTTTCGGATAAGATTGAAAAATTCATTCCTCCCAAGAAAGGTCGTAAACATATCCTGTACATCATCCGTGAGTTGTTGGACTTTAAGCCCGAAAGTAAACGTACGGATATAAAGATGGCTGTAGAGTATCTGACAAATGTTATTAAGAAACGTTGTACCACATTTATGCTAAGCGATTTTATAGACGAAAACGATTATCGGAATGCTTTGACCATAGCCAATCGTAAACATGATATTGTAGCTATACAAGTGTACGACCGTCGGTTGTCTGAACTACCCGATGTAGGATTGATGAAAGTGCGCGATGCAGAAACCGGTCATGAGCAATGGATTGATACTTCATCTGTCAAACTTAGGAATGCTCATCATGCCTGGTGGTTAGAACGTCAACAAGTGCTGAACGAAA
The DNA here is from genome assembly GCA_964545265.1 of uncultured Phocaeicola sp. Lineage (GTDB taxonomy): Bacteria > Bacteroidota > Bacteroidia > Bacteroidales > Bacteroidaceae > Phocaeicola. The sequence goes on along the minus strand of CAZJFI010000038.1, from coordinate 7,706 downwards.
CATTTACCAAGTGTAATGTTGATTCTGTATCTGTTCGTACAGATCAAGATTATGTAAAATCGTTGCTTAACTTATTTGCAAAAAGAAGCTGATGAAAATAAATATGTTACATTATTACAAATGGCTGAAGACCTTCGTGCTTGGCGGATTGCTTGTCATGTCGGCTTCTCATACCTACGGTCAGCAAGTTACCGTTGATGCAAGTATAGACTCTCTTCAACTGCTTATTGGTGAACAAGCCAAGATAAAATTGGAAGTAAGTCTTGATGCCGATCGGAAATTGCAAATGCCTGTATTGCGTGATACAATTGTAAGGGGAGTGGAAGTGCTCGATATTGCGAAACCCGATACACAATTCTTGAATAATGGGAAGCGCATGCTTATCAATCAAGAATATACTGTAACTTCCTTTGATTCGGCACTCTATTATCTTCCACCTTTCGAAGTGTTGGTAGACAATCAGCCATATCATTCCAAAGCATTGGCATTGAAGGTATATTCTGTTCCTGTTGATACTTTAAACCCAGATCAGTTCTTTGGTCCTAAAAGTATCCGAGAAGTATCCATTAAATGGGAAGATATTTCGACTATTTTCTGGTTTACCTTGTTGATGGTGGCTTTGGGAGGATTAGGTTATTACCTGTATTTAAGATTCAAGGATAATAAGCCCATTATCAGAAAGATAAAGGTTGAACCGAAATTGCCTCCTCACACTCAAGCTTTGCAGGATATTGAACGCATCAAGGCCAATAAAAGTTTGCGTATGACAGATCCGAAGGGGTATTATACCGAATTGACAGATGTGCTTCGTACATATATGGCCGAACGGTTCAATTTCAATGCAATGGAAATGACTTCGACTGAAATTATTGACCATTTGTTGGAAATAAAGGATAAGGAATCCATTCAAGAATTGAAGGTCTTGTTCCAAACTGCCGATTTGGTAAAGTTTGCCAAGCATGCTCCGTTGATGAATGAAAACGATATGAACCTTGTCAATGCGGTGGATTTCATTAATCAGACAAAAGTTGAACCCGATCCGAATGCTAAACCGGAGCCCACGGAAATAACCATTGAAGAAAAACGTTCCAAACAAGGAAGAATGTTATTGTTGGGTAGTATGGGAGTGATTGGAATCGTTATACTTATCCTACTTTTCCAAGTAGTGAAAGGTATATACAATCTTTGGTTTTAACCTATAAAGAGAATAGAAATGATTTTTGCAAATATTGAATATCTATTTCTGCTAGTATTGCTCGTACCTTATATTCTTTGGTATGTAATGAAGCGTAAGAAAACAGAACCTACTTTGCAGGTTTCGACAACACGCATGTATTTGCAGGCTCCCAAAAGTTGGAAAATATATTTGCTACATGCTCCGTTTGTATTACGCATAGTAGCTATAATTATGATTATTCTGGTATTGGCCCGTCCTCAAACTACAGATAACTGGCAGAATACAGAGATAGAAGGAATTGATATTATGTTGGCGGTAGACGTTTCTACCAGTATGTTGGCAGAAGACTTGAAACCCAATCGTTTGGAAGCTGCCAAGCAAGTGGCATCTGAGTTTATAAACGGACGTCCCAATGATAATATTGGTTTGACTATTTTCGCAGGAGAAAGTTTTACCCAATGTCCGTTGACGGTTGATCATACTGTATTACTTAATCTATTTCAAGGAATCAAAGGTGATATTGCACAAAGAGGATTGATAGAAGATGGTACGGCAATTGGTATGGGTATTGCAAATGCTGTAACTCGTCTGAAAGATAGTAAAGCCAAATCCAAGGTGATTATTCTATTGACGGATGGTAGTAACAATCGAGGAGATATTTCACCATTGACTGCTGCCGAGATAGCCAAGCAATTTGGAATTCGTGTTTATACCATTGGGGTAGGGACCAACGGTACTGCACCTTATCCTATGCAGACATATGCCGGTGTTCAGTATGTGAATGTGCCTGTAGAAATTGATGAGAAGACTTTAACTGAAATTGCCGGTACCACAAATGGTAATTATTTCCGTGCAACCAGCAATGACCGTTTGAAACAAGTCTATCAGGAAATAGACAAGTTGGAAAAGACCAAACTCAATGTCAAGGAATTCAGCAAGCGTGAAGAAGAATATGAAATCTTTGCATGGATAGCTTTCCTTTGCATTCTGCTTGAAGTCTTATTGCGTAATACAATATTAAAGAAAATACCTTAAAATAAAGAAGTTATGTTTCGATTTGCAAATCCTGACTTTTTATATTTGCTTCTGATACTTCCTTTGTTGGTAGGATTATTCCTATATGCCAACTATCAGCATCGCCAACGTATCCGGAAGTATGGAGACCCTGCATTGTTGAAAGAACTGATGCCTACCATATCAAAATATCGACCGGATGTTAAGTTTTGGTTGACTTTTGCTGCTATTGGTTTAATCATATTGATGTTGGCGCGTCCTCAATTTGGTTCTAAAATGGAGACCGTGAAACGAAGTGGGGTAGAAGCTGTTATTGCACTTGACATATCCAACTCCATGTTGGCCGAAGATGTAACCCCCAGTCGTTTAGAGAAAGCCAAAAAATTGATTTCCCGTTTGGTGGATACTTTTAATAATGATAAAGTGGGATTAATCGTTTTCGCCGGTGATGCTTTTACGCAATTGCCAATCACAAGTGATTATATCTCAGCAAAAATGTTTTTAGAAAGTATCAATCCATCTTTAATAACTACTCAAGGAACAGATATTGGAGCAGCTATTCGTTTGGGAATGAAGAGTTTTACACCTAATGAAGGGGTAGGGCGCGCTATTATTGTGATTACTGATGGTGAAAATCATGAAGGCGGAGCTTTAGAGGCTGCAAAAGAAGCTGTAGAAAAGAATATGCAAGTGTTTATATTAGGTGTTGGTTCTCCTGACGGTTCTCCAATACCAGTAGAAAGAGGTAGCAATGATTTTCGTCGCGATAAGGATGGAAATGTCATTGTGACTCGATTGAATGAACAAATGTGTCAAGAGATAGCCAAGGCTGGAAATGGCCTTTATATTCGAGTGGATAATTCCAATTCTGCAGAAAAGATATTGAATAATGAAATAGCCAAGTTAGCGAAAGAAGATGTAGAAAGTCAGGTGTTTACAGAATTTGATGAACAATTCCAAGCCCTGGCATGGCTGATATTAATCCTTCTTGTGATTGAAATGCTGATATTAGAGCGTAAGAATCCGTTATTCAAGAATGTGAGACTCTTTAAATAATTGTATGTATATGTCACAGAAAATCTATATATTGCTATTGTTCATGTTCTCTGTTGGACACGTGTTTGCACAAAAGACGGACAGAGATTATTTGCGAAGTGGTAATAAGCAGTACAAGGATAGTTTGTTCATCAAAGCAGAAGTCGATTACCGGAAAGCCTTGGAAGTTAATCCACAGTCAACAGATGCTATGTATAATCTGGCTAATTCACTATTGATGCAACAAAAGGCTAATGAGGCCATGGAGCAATTTGAATCAGTGTCAAAGATTGAAAAAGATAAATCCAAATTAGCACAGATTTATCATAATATGGGAGTCATTCTGCATGTAAACAAACAATACCCACAATGTATTGAAGCCTATAAGGAAGCTTTGCGGAATAATCCAAAGGATGATGAAACACGCTATAATTTAGCTCTTGCACAAAAGATGTTGAAGGATCAGCAACAACAAAATCAAGATCAACAACAAGAACAGAAGCAAGAGAAAAAGGAAGACCAGCAACAAGACCAACAAAAGGATGAGCAAAACCAGCAACAACAAAATCAACAACAGCAACAGAATAAGAATGAAATGTCGAAAGAAAATGCTCAGCAGTTGTTGAATGCGGTGATGCAAGATGAAAAGGACGTTCAAGAAAAAGTGAAGAAACAAATACAAATCCAAGGTAAGAAGTTGGATAAAGACTGGTAATTGTGTAATTTTGACGATTCAATTTAATAAGATAATAAAATGAGGAAAATAATTCTCTTGTTTATATGCTTTGTAGCAACCATTGGAGTTTGGGCTGACGATAAAGTTTCCTTTATAGCCGATGCGCCAGAAGTAGTTGTAAGTGGTGATCAATTCCGATTAACTTATACAATCAATTCACAAAAAATCAGGGATTTTCGTGCTCCAAATATTCAAGGCTTTGAAGTGTTGATGGGACCAAGCCGTTCTCAACAGAGTAGTACCCAAATCATTAATGGACAAGTAACTTCTACCAGTTCCATTACCTTTACCTATATTTTGATGGCTGATAAGGAAGGTACTTATAATATTCCTGGTGCAACAGCAATGGTGGATGGCAATAATCATACCTCTAATTCTGTAACGATTAAAGTACTTCCTCCCGATAAAGATGCAGCTCAAGGAGGTAAGTCTTCTTCTCGCACACAAGCAGCAGGAAGTAAGATTACTGATAAAGAATTGTTTATTACAGCTACAGCCAGCAAGACTAATTTGTATGAACAAGAAGCATTTTTGTTGACTTACAAGGTTTATACACAAGTAAATCTGACAAATCTTCGTGAAGATATGTCTGATTTGAAAGGATTCCATATGCAGGAAGTGGAATTGCCACGCCAAAAGTCGTGGGGATTGGAACATTACAATGGAAGAAACTATCAAACAATGATTTGGAAACAATATGTTCTGTTCCCTCAGCAAACGGGTAAATTGGAAATTCCGGCCATTACTTTCGATGCAACTATCGCTCAAATGGTAGCTTCTGCCGATCCGTTTGATGCTTTCTTTAACGGTGGATCTAATTATGTAAATGTCAATAAAAAGTTAGTTACTCCTCGAATTAATATCAATGTTAAGGAACTTCCAGCAGGGAAACCTGCTAATTTTTCAGGAGGAGTAGGGGATTTCACACTAAGCTCTTCTATCAGTACCCAGGAATTGAAAACCAATGATGCGGTTACCATTAAACTTGTCATTTCGGGTACGGGAAATATGAAACTTATCAATACCCCAGAAGTGGCTTTCCCTCAGGATTTCGAAATATATGATCCTAAGGTTGACAATAAATTCAATCTTACCAAAGAAGGATTGGCAGGTAGCAAAGTGATTGAGTATTTGGCTATTCCGCGTCATGCAGGTGATTATACAATTCCTCCTATAGAGTTTTCTTATTTTGATTTGAAGAGTCAGAGTTACAAGACTTTAAAGACAGAAGCGTATACGTTGAAAGTGGCAAAAGGAGAGGGGAATGCTGATCAAGTAGTGGCTAATTTTACCAACAAGGAAGATTTGAAAGTGTTGGGTAAAGATATCCGTTATATTAAAATTGGAGACACTAAGCTGACTAAGAAAGATGAATTCTTCTTTGGCTCGATAAGTTATTATTTATGGTATATCATACCATTGATATTATTCATTTCTTTCATGGTTGTTTATAGAAAACAGGCCATAGAAAATGCAAATGTAGCAAAGGTGCGCACAAAAAAAGCAAATAAGGTTGCTACCAAACGTATGAAGAATGCCGGTAAACTTTTGGCCGAAAAGAATACAGGTGCTTTCTATGATGAAGTTTTAAAAGCCATGTGGGGATATATTAGTGATAAATTGAATATATCAGTATCACAATTGTCAAAAGATAACATTGAAGAAAAGTTATGTGAACATGGTGTATCAGAAGAACTTATTAAGGAGTTTATCGGAACATTGAACGAATGTGAGTTTGCAAGATATGCTCCTGGAAATCAAAATGATACTATGGATAAGGTATACACTTCGGCTATCGAAGTAATTAGTAAAATGGAAAATAGCATTAAACGTTAAGGAGGAACGAAAAATGAAGAAATTATATGTTATTCTGTTACTTTTTACCGTATCACTGACTTCATTGGCACAAGATGAAGTTGTTGTAGCAATTAATGAAGAAACTGTAACAAAAGCACAAGCAGATAGTGCTTATATTAATAATGATTATGCCAGTGCTATCTCTATTTATGAAACTATCCTTCAGAATGATGGTGAATCGGCAGATATCTATTATAATTTAGGGAACAGCTATTATAAAATGGATAACATAGCTAAAGCTATTTTGAATTATGAAAAAGCTTTATTGCTTAATCCAGGAAATGAAGATATACGATTCAATTTGGAATTGGCCAATAGTAAAACTGTTGATAAGGTTGTTCCTATGAGTGAAATGTTTTTCGTTACATGGGTTCGCTCATTAACCAATTCTTTAAGTGAGAAGGGATGGGGTAAAGTAGGAATTACTACTTTTTTAGTTACGCTTATAGGGCTACTATTGTATTTCTTTGGTAAGAAAATCATTCTAAAGAAAATAGGATTTATAGCTGCTATTGCATTCTTTTTTATTTGTATTATAGCGAATGTATTTGCTTCTATTCAAAAGACGGAAGTAATGAATCATAATAATGCCATTATCATGGTTCCGAGTATAACCGTAAAGAGTACACCGAATGAAGGTGGAACAGATTTGTTCATTCTTCACGAAGGAAGAAAAGTTATGATTAAAGATAATACAATGAAAGAGTGGAAAGAAATCCAACTAGAAGATGGAAATGTAGGTTGGGTACCAGTCAGTGCCATTGAAATCATCTAATTCATAATGGACATACAACAATACATAGCATACGATCGAAATTTACTTCTGGATTGGAATGGAAGTGATTCGTTATTTTGGGATGGTTTTATGTGGGTAGCTACGAGCACTTATATTTGGATTCCTTTAGCTATTGTATTGTTGTATGTTATTTTAAAGAATAATAAAGGTTGGGAAGCTTTATACACTATCTTGGCCTTTGCTTTGGTTATAACGTTGGCCGATCAAATTTCATCTGGAATTTGTAAGCCTTTTTTTCAACGTTTCCGTCCTACACAAGACCCCGAAATTATGTATATGATTGATGTAGTAAATGGTTATAGGGGAGGACGTTACGGATTTATTTCAAGTCATGCAGCAAATACATTTGGTGTTGCCGTATTTGTTTCGTTACTGATACGTAATAAATGGTTGACTCTCATGCTTGTTTCATGGGCTGTATTGAATTCTTATTCACGTATTTATTTAGGTGTACATTATCCTGGTGACATATTGTTTGGGACGTTGAATGGATGTATTGTAGGTGTAATTATATATTTGTTATATCGTTATTTTCATAAGAAATTCTTTAGACCGATTAGGTATGTGTCTAATCAATATACAACCAGTGGCTACATGATTACCGATGTATATTTACTGCTTCTTACATATATACTTACATGTTTTGTCATTATGGTTTGGGGAATGATTCTTGCCAAAATGATTTATTTATAATTTCATTTATTCCATTTCTACATTAATGTATGAAATATTAAGGAAACAGTTTGATATTAATTTTTCTTTAACTAATTTTATAGCGTAAACATATTAATCTAAAAATAGTATTATGAATAGAACAATAACATTCAACGAACTCCGTAAAATTAAAGATTCACTTCCAAGTGGAAGTATGCATAGAATAGCAGATGAGTTAGGTATGTCCGTAGAAACAGTACGTAATTTCTTCGGCGGACAGAATTTTAAAAATGGACAAAGTGTAGGTATTCATCTTGAACCAGGACCTGATGGTGGATTGGTTATGCTTGATGATACTACAGTATTGGATAAAGCTTTGCAAATCCTAAAAGATTCTCAGCAGATTAATGAAAAACAAGAAGAGTGATTTTATAATA
>CAZJFI010000037.1:0-12741 GCA_964545265.1 uncultured Phocaeicola sp. | reverse complement strand
CTTTTTTATAAAAAGACAGTTCTTGCAAGGGTTAACTGTCTGATACACAGCTCCGCTGTAGGTATGCAATTAAAATTACACTTTTAAACTCTTGGTAGAGATGAGGAAAGACTTCTGCGATATACCCAACAAGCCATGACGAAATACACCCCACATTGCAACCACAAAAGCAACCATTCCCCTTGAACATCGGCCAAAGAAGCTCCCATGGAATTGGCTTTTACAAAGGCAAGGATACCTACAGGGGCGGGTAAAAGGCTATGCAGAAACCGCCAAGGCCAAGGCATCAACTCCAACGGATAGGAAATGCCCGAAAGGAAAAGCAAGCCCACGGAGAAGAAAGCAATCAGCAACAAGGGGGCATCGCTATCCTTAAAGAAGGGGGAACAAGCCAAACCGAAGAAGGCAGTGGCAAACAAATAGGGTGTCATTAGTTGGACAAGCAACCAGGCATCAGCCAAATGTGGCAAGTTAAATACCAAAGGAAGAAAGCCCAACAGAAAAACAGAGAACAAGGAATAAAGACCAACATACACCAGCGCTTTACCTACTACAATGGCTACCGCTACACTTCCCCATAAACCACTGTTCCTAAATGGTAAGAACGGACGCATCTGCAACTCGGCTTCCCTACCGCAACGCATACTGATAACCATCAACAGGGTTTGAAAGATGATAACCATCAGCACGCCGGGAATAAGATAATCGGCATACCCTCCAAGGGGATTGAACATAGCAACGCCTTGTACACCCATGCTTCGGGTAGCGACAATGGACGGAACAGCATCCGGATTCAAAAAGACCAACTGCCGGGGACGTACTACATCGTTCAAAGCCAACAACGCACTGCTCGATGCTTCTTGCAAAGCGGCATCATACAAGAAGGTCATCGTGGTATTATGAGTCAGAAATACAGCTACCTCGCCACGGCCCACACGTTCATCAAAATCGGTAGGAAGAAAAAGTATGCCATAAACATCACCGTGCTTCATATACTGAAGAGCTTCGTACATATCGGGAGCGTGTTGGTGGACGCTTACTTGTGGAGTGGCATCAAGCAATTGGAGGTAATGACGACTCAAGGAAGTTTGGTTTTGATCGACTACTACGACAGGGACTTCCCTCAGTACATTGGGACTATACATATAATTATATAGCAACCCATACAGAAAAACACCTCCACCCATCACCAAGAGCACAGGTAGACTACGAAGGATACTCCGCAGTTCGTAAGCCATCACCCGAAGAATGTTACATACCAGTTTCATCATTGTTACGGATTAATACAGACTTTAAACGAGGCAATAACAACAATGGCGGCAAAAGAAACAACAGCAACGAAACCACACTCATCCAACAATCGGCAAAAGAACCGTGAAGATAGAGAAATGTTTGCTCGGCCTCTACAAAATGACGGATAGGAAACAAAAAAGACGCTGCATAGACTGGAGTATCCATAAACACCACCGGAAAGGTTACACCCGACAAGGTAGCTCCCAAAGAGCCGACCATAGACACCGCACTGATAACCAAAGCCAAAACGGGAAATACCGAATACAGGAATAAGGCCAGTGCTTGAGTGGCAAGAATAAACAAAACCATCAAACCATTCATAGCCCATAAACTGACAGACAAACCCGGTTGCATCCATCTAAGGAAAAGCAGATTACCCAAAAGTCCCATCCCTATAAAGATAAAGGTATAAGGAAGCAACTTCCCTACTACAGCCACTACTATATTTCCTTGGGCTGTTTGCAACCATACCTTGGTGGTCCCCCACTTGGTTTCACTTCCCAATGCAAAAGTAGTAACCAACAACAACAGGATTTGTAGAAAAACAAAATAAAAAGGCTGCGACAAGTATATGGAATAGTTACGTTCGGTATTATACACCGGTAGTACTTCCTCCGTTACCGGCATCAAGAAAGAGGTAACAGCCCGATTATCTTCTCCCAATCCAATAGCTTCAAGAGCAATGGGTTGGACCGACAATTGCTTCAACAACCTTTCGAACGTAGAATGGAGTTCACCACCCACTCCCAACAAGGCATTGTGATAATAGTAACACAACGTGACTGATTGATTATTACCCACCTTGGATGCAAATCCCGAGGGGACGACCAAATAACCGTATATCACTTTCCGCTGTACATCCTTCCTTGCTTCTGATTCATTGGCATAATGCCGGGTTATGCTGAGCGCAGGAGTCGCTGCTACTTTTCGGATAATGTTGCGAGAGGCCGAAGTATTGTCATAATCCACAACGCCAACCGGCAAATTCTCTAACCGTCCGTTGCCGAAAACAGTTGCCATAAAAACCAAGGAAAACAACGGTAATACAAGGCAAGCCGCCCCATAAATGCGGCGGGAAGTCATACGACGAAGTTCGCGAAAGAAGACGGATAAAAGAATACGCATAACTATAATTCAACCAATACACTCATTCCAGGACGAAGTCCATCTATTTCTTCTACAGGTTTTGCTTTAATTTCAAAAGTACGCATATCGTAGTTACCGCCTTGCAAAGTGCTTTTCCAAGTGGCAAAACTACCTAACGGACTGATGAAATAAATGCGGAAAACAATCTCATCACCACCCAGGGCTGGCACCTTCCCTACAAACAATCCGCCCATATCGAAATGCGACAGAAAGTCCTCGCGCACATTCAAAACTACATGAGCATCGTCAAGCACCACGAGGTTCATAATGGGCGTACCTGCACCCACCAATTCCCCACGCTTGACATATATGGTAGCTATTTCTCCATCAGCAGGAGCTGCCAATCGGGCATCCAACAACAAGGATTGTACCTCATTGACCGTACCTTGGGCGGCATTCACCAGTGAACGGGCACTTTCCTTGTCTTCTTTCTGTGCTCCATCCTTGGCCAACAGATATTGCTGGTATGAAGCATGCTCGGCAGCCAAAGCGGCCTTGTACATAGCCTTGACTTCGTCCATCCGTTGGAGACTAACGACACTATCATTGTACAAAGCCTGAATGCGATGATAAGTCACTTCGGCCAACTGCAAGTCACTCTTGCTCTTGTTCCACAGTTCCTCGGCCGTACGCACAATCTGCAAACGGGTTCCGGCATCTACCTTTTCATTCTGATACTTAGCTACATTCTCCATGGCAGTAGCTTGTTGCAACTTGGCCCAGGCTTCAGGACTGTTGATAAGCACTAATGTATCGCCAACCTTTACCTGCTGACCTTCCGACACATAGAATGTATCGATACGACCGGGGAGTTTGCCCGATATGCGTATTTCAGTTGCCTCTACTTGTCCTTGCAACACCACCGGTTGGTGACACATTAACATCATTCCGGCCATCGACACCAATACCACCAACATGAGAACGACGATAAAGATTTTTGCCAATAATTTGTTCTGATTTTCCATATATCTTTTATTTTGCAGCACACGATTCTTCATAATAATCCCAAAACAGCTCCGGCACGCCACACAACGAACAAAGCGATGCCAACGCTACATCAAACTGATAATAAGCCATCAGCATGGCAACACGCACTTTGGCAAGCATCACTTCGGCATCAACTACCTCGGTAGAGGTGGCCATTCCCTCACCGAATGACTTACGACGGATACGAAGCAGTTCACGACTCATGTCAATGGTTGTTTGCAGGGTAGCAGCTTCCTCCTGCGCCTGTTTCAACTCACCATAGAGTTTCTGTACCATTACTTCCAATCCATCTTCCGCCTTTTCTTCTCCCAAAGCCAACGCTTCTTTAGTCAATCGGGCTTTCCGCACATCCGCTTCTCTGTTCAAGCCATCAAACAAGTTCCACGTAAAAGCCACACCCACTACTGTCCGTGGCATCAGGTTGCGTGGCAGATGCTTGGTATAGAGCGTTTGCTTACCAAACAAGGCAATGGTAGGCAGATAGGCACTCTGACTGATACGCAATTGGTTATCGGCCATCATTCCTTCCAACCTCAGCTTTTGGATGGTATAATTATTCCCCTCCAACAGATTCATGAAATAAGACCGGTCGGGAAAGTGTTCGGGTAGGAAAAGAGTGGATACCGGAAGTATCTCCATGCTCTTATCTTCTCCATTCAACAACGCACAGAGAGCCTGACGGGCCACTTCCTTATCCTGTTTGGCTGCTTCCCATTCCCGTTTGGCTTCCTGACAATTCACCTCGGCAAACAGTCGATCCGCCTTTGTTATCAACCCATTGGCTTCCAATTTTCGGGCATTCTCATAATGATGCAGCAAACTGCCATAGGTTTTCTCTCTCACCTCAACCACCTGTATAGCCAAGCGTAAGGCATAATAAGTTTCTATCAGTTCGGTTTGGAGCATAGCGACCGTCTCTTGTTTGCCTACTTCGGCCAAATCCACCATCCGATTACCGATACGGGTAGCAAAAATACGCTTACCACCGGTAAAGAGCGGCCACGAGATATTGGCATCTACAGTGGTCAGATTACGTTGGAACAAAGGAACCGTCAGGGTATAACTGCCCAGTTGGTCGAGCAACCCAGGCAACAACACATTATTGGGCAACAATTGCTGGACTAATTCCTTGGCAGGCTCGGTATACGTATCAAGAGGCTGACGAACCTCTACCTTATCAGACAAATGTACATACATGCCCGATGTATTCAGCATGGGATACCAGAAAGCATTCAGCTTCTGCTGTTCACTACGGGCTATTCCTACAGCCTTATCAGCTATCTGCAGCGTTGGATTCACCTTGGACATGCCGATGTATGCTTCTCTCAGGGATAGCGGAATCTCCCCCTTCTGTGCTTGTAACATCAGGGGGAGACAAGCTGAAAATAACAATAGTCTGTATGGCATAAAAAGAGTTGAACTTTCCTGCTCTAACAATTCTTGAAGCAGGAAAGTTCAACTCATCCAAGCAAAAGCTTTTTATTCTCCAATAATGGTGGCCACCACCTATTTTCTAACGAAAGGGTAATTCTACTTCTTAATCAAACCATTAATTTTGCGACGGACAGCCAGCACATTAAAGACCGATACCAGTATAAACAACAGGAATCCTATCATTAGCATAGGCCATAGCATTCCACCTTCCAGACCGGGAAGGAAATTCTGTAACTTGTCCAAATAACCACCACGGAGAAGCAACACTAAACCAACAGCCAACAACAGTACCACAGCATTCAGTCCTACTGTAAGGAACTGATAAGGCAAAGCCACCTTTGCGGGACTATAGCCTACCAACAGCAGATTTTCCAACTTCGTGCTGTTCTTCTGCAGCAACAAGAAGATACTGAGCATCAGAATATAGAACGACAAGGCACTGATTACAAGTCCCACCGTCATTACAATACCCACAATCAGCTTCAGGAACCAAGTGGTTTTACCGGCATCCAACTTATCGCCTTCGGTTTCATATCCCTTGTCCTTAAAGAAACGGGCAATGCGGTCGTCAGCCGGATTGTTCACCTCTACAATGAGGCGTGACGGTTCTTTCACTTCACCGGCAGCATAGGTCTGATTGGCCCAGTTCATGAAACTTTCAGGAACCAATATCGTATTCAGGCGGTCAGAGAATCCAACAATATTTCCTTTGAAAGTATCGCGCATGCCTCTTCCACTGATTCGGATTTCAAGGTTTATCATCCCCATAACCCCTTCCGACAATTGGGGTAGGCTCCTACTCTGTGCAAAACCGAAATTATAGAGGTTCAAGTAGTTTCGGGGAATAATAATGGGAATGGTTTCTTCACCCGGTGTAAAATGCCACTTGTCCAAATTCACATCCACATACTTGTCGGGAACGGATTCAAAGAACATGGCAGTCGACATCTGTAAGCCAACTTGTTCCATCCCCACACCGGCCGATACCTTGTATTGCGAGGGAGTAAAGGCTCCTACTCCTTTGGTAAACGGTTGCGCTTCTATCTCCTCCTTATCACGTTCCGAGAAGGTACGACTCTTCCCCACAAACGAACCGAGGGTACTCACCTTCTTGCTCACTATGAGGTAATCCTTCTTCATGAAACTGTCGCCTCCTGTAAACACAGGCAACACATCGTTATAGAACTGTACACTGAGCAGCACAATCACCATACCGCAAAGATTGGCCAAAAAGAAACCGGCCAACTGCAACACACTTACATGACTACGTAATAATTTCCACACTAATCTCATAGCTTCAGCGTTTTATCGTAATCCAACTCCAAATGCTTGCCGATGGAGGTCACCACAATCCCCGCTCCCTGCTTATCGGCCTCTTCATTCAAAACAGCAGCCATGATGCGTCCGTTCTCTTCATCCAAATGGCTCACCGGTTCATCCAGGAAAATAAAGTCGAACGGCTGACACAAGGCACGCATCAGCGCCACCCGTTGCTGTTGTCCGAACGATAGCTTTCCTAACGGCACATCCCACTTGTCGGCTATCCCTAAAGCCTCAAACCAAGTCTTGATATCGTTCTTCTGTTTGAAGTTTGTCAAAACATTCTTGATCTGTACATTTTCCCAAGCCGACAGTTCGGGAAAGAGTCGCAACTCTTGAAACAGCATACTGAGGGATGACCGACGGATGTTCACCCAATCATCTACCGACAGTCCTTTGATGTTCTTTCTATCAAAGCAGATAATGCCTTGATAATCGTTCCGATAGCCATAGATATAGCTGCACAACGACGACTTACCCGTACCCGATGCCGCTTCTATCAGCACCCGTTCACCTTTCTTCCACTCCAGAGATTGATGCCATACATCCGAAGTAATCCGGTCCCTACCGGCAAAAACTTGTGGGAGTACTTGTTGCAATGTAATGGTATTCATAGGCTTTCCAACATTTGTACAATCAATCGCAACGGGTTGGTCTGCTTGTCCTTCATCCGGATAACCAAACTACCTTGACTCCAGTCTTCCATACCGGCATTCATCGTATCGCATTGGTCAAGTATCGCTTTGAAGACCATCGCTGCCTGCTGACTACCTAACGGTGCCAACAGATAAGGACGCTCATTTACATCTGCCCGCAGCTTAGACAAATTGATTGAAGCAAACATGCGGTTATGCTTTGCCTCACTGGCCCAGGGGCGGGTGCCAAGCGATACACCGTATGTACGTCCTGCTTCCTCGGCCAATTCCCTACGGTTGGTCACATAAAACAGTTTACCCTTCACGCCAAACCAATAGATACCATCATACGTTTTCAAGGCATATTGGTTCTCGGCCGTATCATATAGTTTCACTTCTCCACCGGTCAGCGCCAACAACGGACGCAATTCCTCAAACGTTTCCAGGAACGCAGCATTCGTTACATCGGCATACATCAGGAACTCACCGGTAACAGCCGACAGATAGCCCATACCATAATCACCCTCTATCGATGCAAAGATACGTTCCACATCTACCGGAAGAATGGGATTTTCCAATGCCTGTCGGATAGTAGGATTTTGGCAAATCATGTCATAAAAAGCTTGTCCATGAATACGTCCACCTATCCATGCCAATGTATTGGCCGGGAAATAGTCCATATATTTGCCTTGCAAAGGAGATGTCACCTTATCCATTTCCTTATAAAAGGCCTGTACCTTGGCATTCTGTGACAACGATTGGGAATTTACCACCAACCCGCCGTTTTCAAAATTGGCAGTAATCAGATACTTAATGTCTTGCAAACGGATGTCGCCCGGCAATCCCATACGCAACGGTGTAGTCCATTGGTCGGGCAAGATACTTAAATCGATGGTCGAGGCCACATCATTCCCTGCTTCAGCCAGTTGTTGATACTCAGGCAAAGCAGTAAAACCGGCTCCTTCTTTCTGACGCATCAACGAAAGAAGTGAACCCTTGATACTCTCCACATCGCCCGATTTATGTTGCATCAACAAGAAGGTACCGTTATTGAAAGCACACAACGCTTGTCCCAACTGTGCCCATTGGCAACCGCTTTCTTCCTTCAGGTCCGAAGCAATCTGTTCCTTCTGCAACACTTCCAACAAATCTTCCAGCTTGCCTTCGTCACCTACTTTAGCCACCACACCGAATGCATTGGCATGAGGGGTAACAAACAGATAAACCTTATCCGTAAAGCTCACCCCCGATTCGGCCGGATCATTCACCATCTTCTCGGCCAATTTGGCGGCATCACCTTCCAATCCCCCCTTCAACAATTGGGTCAACTTATCTGTCACCTTCCGGCTCCCTTCACCTTCCAGTCCCGCTTTTCGGGCCATGCGCTGCAAGTCCATAGCCACTACTACCGAAGCATCCTTCGGCAAAGCATCCGTATATTCAGTCTGTGGAGAACAGGCAGCCAATAGCAGCACCATCCACAGTACATTCCACATTTTCAATTTCATATCCGTTTATTTCTGGTTAAACAAATTCAAGGTATGAGCCGCTACCAAGGCTGCTGTTTCTGTACGCAGGCGCGACTTACCCAAGCTGATGGGCTGGAATCCCTTGGCCATAGCCTTGGCCACTTCTTCCTCACTGAAATCCCCTTCCGGACCAATCAAGACCACAGCATCTTCACCCGGTACAATGGCTTCCTTCAACAGTTTCTTCTCACCCACATTGCAATGGCAGATAAATTTCTGCCCCTTGAAGTCACGTTCAATGAACTTATTGAAGTCCGTCATTTCGTTCAGCACCGGCTTGGCCGCTTTCAGCGACTGCTTTATGGCCGACACTAAAATCTTTTCGATACGTTCGGTCTTGATCACCTTCCGTTCCGAATAACGACTGTTCAGGAAAGTCAGTTCATCAAACCCTATCTCGGTCGCCTTCTCAGCAAACCATTCGGTACGGTCCATATTCTTGGTAGGAGCCATGGCCACGTGCAGCCAGCCCGTCCACCCCTTTTCCTGAGGTAAGGTTTCCGTCACCTTTACCTGGCAACGCTTCCCCGTTGCCGCACTGATTACCGCCTTATAGAAGTTTCCCTTTCCGTCGGTCAGCATCACTTCATCCCCCACTGTCAGTCGGAGAACCCGCAAACAATGTCCAGCTTCCTCTTCCGGAAGTTCACAGCTCACAGCTATATCAGGTGTATAAAATACATGCATAATCTTACTTTTTTTGATGGTTATATGGAAAGAATACGGCAAACAGGATGGCTACCACCAACACATATCCGGCAAAGACAAACCAAACTTGGCTCCAACCCTCCACCTGTGGCAACGTACTCTTCATGTCTACAAATCGATTCACTACCCACTGGGCACACAAGGTTCCGGCCGTAGCACCAATTCCGTTGGTCATCAGCATGAACAACCCTTGCGCACTGGACCGTACGGCAGGTTCCACTTCCTCGTTCATATACAGTGATCCGGCTATATTAAAGAAATCAAAGGCCACTCCATACACCAGCATGGACAACACAAACATCCACACGCCGTCTCCCGGATTTCCCCAACCGAACAAGGAAAACCGCAGTGTCCAAGCCAGCATGGCTATCAGCATCACCCGTTTGATGCCCCATCGCTTCAAGGCAAAGGGAATCAGCAGGATGCAACCTGTTTCCGATAGTTGGGATAGCGATATCAACACATTGGCATGTTGCACACCAAATGTGTCCGCATACTCCGGAATGTCTGCAAAACTACTGATAAACGGATTGGCATATCCGTTGGTTATCTGTAACGATACCCCCATCAACACACAGAACATCAAGAACAGCGCCATCTTGCGTTGTTTGAACAAGGTAAAGGCCCGCAAGCCCAACGCATCTACCCACGAAGTCGTTTTCTTGCTTCGGTTCACTGGACAATCGGGCAACGTATAGGCATAAACCGCAGCAACCAGTCCCAAAGCCGCACTTAGGAAGAACTGCATGTAACTGGTCTGGAAGCCCAACAAGTCTGTAGCCAACATGGAACAGATAAAACCCACCGTTCCCCAGATACGGATGGAAGGAAAGACTGCCACCGGTTCCAGCTTCACTTTTTCAAGGGCTGTATAGGCTACCGAGTTAGAGAGGGCCAACGTAGGCATATAGAAGGCAATGCCCAAGGTGTAACACAAATGCAGCGAGGTGAACGATACCGAATCTCCACCGGTCCATCCATAATACCCCACTGCGGCCCGGCACAAGGCACTGACCACATGACACAAGGCCAACAACTTTTGAGCGGGAATCCACCGGTCGGCCACAATGCCCATCAGGGCTGGCATGAACAATGACACCACCCCTTGTACGGCATAGAAATACCCTATCTTGTCTCCCAGTCCAACGGTGAACAGGTACGTACCCATTGAGATGAGGTAAGCCCCCCAGATGGCGAACTGCAGAAAGTTCATCGCCACCAGTCGCAATTTCATCTGCTTGTTGTCCGTCATTTCTTATTCTATTACAAAACGATAGGCCGTATGGCTTTTGAATGTTTCTCCCGGACGGAGCACCGTACTCGGGAAATGGGCGATGTTAGGACTATTCTGATAATGCATGGTTTCAAAACAGATGGCCGTACGCGATGCATACGCTACACTGTCTTTTCCCACCAGGTTACCCTTCAGTCCATTGCCAGAATACACATGCACACTGGGTTCGGTCGTATAGATTTCCATCTTCCGTCCGCTTTCTTCATCATAAATCCAGGCAGCCACACAATTGTCATCGCCTTGTGTATTCAGTACCCAACCGTGGTCATATCCTCGTGTCACCTTCAGCTGGTCGTTTTCATCGTCTATATGTGCACCCACCGGTGTCGGCGCTCTGAAGTCAAAAGGAGTACTGCTCACCTCCAGGTACTCACCGGTCACACATTTCTTGGCATCGTATGCGGTAATCATTTCAGCATCAATCCACATCAGTTGGTCTTCCACCGTTTTATTAAAGTCCCCGGAGATGTTGAAGAACGAATGGTGCGACGGATTGAGCACCGTAGGACGGTCGGTAGTGGCTGTATAGGTCAGATCCAATGCATTATCAGCAGTCAACCGATAGGTAAGCACCAGTTTCAAGTTTCCGGGAAAACCGTTTTCCCCGTCAGGCGACAGATAGCTGAGTATCACTGCATCCTTCTCCACCTGTTCAATGGTCCATACCCGCGCAGCAAATCCCGGTTTCCCGCCGTGCGATATGTGCGTAGCCTTTCCATACCCCTGCAGTTTATACTCCACAGAGTCGATGGTAAAGCACGGTCCCAAGATACGTCCGATGTAGCGGCCCACCGTAGCACCGAAGTTCTGGTTTTGTTCCACATATTCAGCAATGGTGGGGAATCCCGTCACCACATCCTCCATTACTCCGTTCTTGTCGGGTACCATGAGCGATACCAGACGAGCCCCGTAATTGGTCACACAGGCTTCCAGACCATTTGCATTGGTTATCACTACCAAATCGGTTGCCTTTCCATCCACTTCCATCTGGAAATTCTTCTTGTCCAGGCCGGATACAGTCAATTCGTTTTGAGGTTGGCAGGCACAAAACATCATAACCCACCCTATTACTAATAATATTTTTGCTTTCATCATCGTTTCAACAACCCAATCTTCAAATTCAACTTAAAGTAATACACACCATTCTCCTTCTCCAGATACCCATACTTATCCTTGGCCGTAGGACCTTTTTCCAACCGCGTATGCTGGTACAAGTATTCTGCAAAAGTGTCACGGTCCGCCTTCTGATAGCCTATCACATCCCCCTGCCCCTCTACAATCAAGAAACCGGCAATAGCCGAATCCGTTCCGTTAAACAGCTTGGCCGGACGCATACCCAAAGCCAGTGCCATCAGGAACTGCTTCATCTTATATTCATAATAGCGATGCTTGGCAATCAGCTCATCCTTTATCTTCAGCGGATTCAGTTGCTTGATGTATTCGGTCAGCTCACTCACCTTGGTAATGCCTTCTAAATGCATGGCTCTGGTCATCTCCCCCAGTACACGGGGAAAATGCAGATCAATCATGCCTAAGTTACTACGGAATATCTTGTCGGCTGCATCGTTGAACTTCAGGTTACCTCCCAGGCGTTCTATCATCAGCATGCGGCCCACCACATCCTCTTCTTCTCCAAAAGCATTGATCTTATTCACGGTTGGTGTAGCAAATTTCACCCCGGTCTGTTCAAACTTGAAGTTGGCCGAGCGTCCGCCATCCAACAACGGGAACATCGGACTGAGTTTGGAGCGCACACAGAAACCCACCAACGGTGCATCTACCGAATAAAAGGCTACATAAAAATCGGTACGGTCGTCCGTCTTGGCTTCCAGGTCATAGATAGCCACTTCATCCAGAAACTCTTCCACCCCATCGGGCGATGTCACGTCGTTCTCGCGACTGTTCCTTACCGCTTCCAGTACCAGGTGTGCCACCGCATCAAAATCCTCTCGGGGAATCCGTTTGTCTATCTTTTCTCCACAGATATGAATATCCTGTTCTTCAATGATGTACTGGCGTGTACCTTCATACTCTTCGCGTTGCACCATGGCCACCGGCCAGCGCACTTCCTCGTTGGGGGTACCATCCGCCTTCCCTGCTTGTACATATCCGTCTGCCAGCAAGCGGAAGAAAGCGTACAGTTCGCCCCATTCTCTTTTGGTTGCTTCGAATGCCATAAATTATCTCTTCACAAATCTATTTTTGAATTCAAATGCAAAGTTACGTAAAATAACCCTTAACAAACGTCTAAATACAAGGTATAATTCTTAAACTATGTTTAAATATCGCATTTTCCCATGGAATAATTTGCAGATATCCCAAAAGTCCGTACCTTTGTACTGTGTTTTTCATAGTATTAGATTTAAGGTTAACAAAAGGTTGGGTCAAGGCGTTG
>CAZJFI010000036.1:0-12751 GCA_964545265.1 uncultured Phocaeicola sp. | reverse complement strand
GACAAGAAGAAAAGAGAAGACTTCACAACAGATACTACGCTAAGACTATGCGTAATGCTGTTAGAAAACTTCGTGCTACTACAGACAAGGCTGAAGCTGTAGCAATGTACCCAGGTGTACAGAAGATTTTGGATAAGTTGGCTAAGCGCAATATCATCCACAAGAACAAGGCTGCAAACTTGAAGTCTAAGTTGGCTGCTCACATCAGCAAATTAGGATAAGCATTGTCCAAGTAAAGATAAAGTAGGCTGAATCAAACGATTCAGCCTTTTGTCGTATACAGGCTTCCCCTTTCTTTTTTGTGCAAACTCCCGGCGGGAAGATGTCCTTTTTGAAGATGAAAATTTAAAAGAAAATTATCGTAAGTTTTCCCTCCTTTTGTTTCCTCGTTCGGAGATTTTTCCGTATCTTTGAAAAATAAATCAAGTAACATTCTAACATGACTCAAGAAGAAAAGATTAACGGCGAGAATAACTATTCGGCTAGTAATATTCAAGTATTGGAAGGTCTGGAAGCCGTTCGCAAGCGTCCTGCCATGTATATCGGTGATATCAGTGAAAAGGGTTTGCACCATTTGGTATACGAAGTGGTGGATAACTCCATCGATGAGGCGTTGGCTGGATATTGCGACCACATCGAAGTATTTATAAACGAAGATAACTCCATTACCGTACAGGATAATGGTCGAGGTATACCTGTAGACTTTCACGAAAAAGAAAAGAAGTCAGCTTTGGAAGTAGTTATGACTGTGCTCCATGCCGGTGGTAAGTTCGATAAGGGTTCTTATAAGGTATCAGGTGGTTTGCACGGGGTAGGTGTATCGTGTGTGAATGCGCTCTCAAACCACATGACTACGAATGTATTCCGTAATGGAAAGATATATCAACAAGAATATGCTTGTGGTAAGCCACTGTATGCAGTGAAGACTGTTGGCGATTGCGGTGAACAGACTGGTACCCGTCAGACGTTTTGGCCTGACAATACCATCTTTACCACAACTACCTATAAATACGAAACGCTACAAAACCGTTTGCGTGAATTAGCATATTTGAATAAGGGAATTACCATTTCGTTGACCGACCTTCGCGATAAGGATGAAGACGGTAATGCTCGTACCGAAACATTCCATTCGGAAGAAGGTGTAAAGGAATTTGTCCGCTTCTTGAATAACCAGCAGAACAATGCACCGTTGATTGACGATGTAATCTATCTGAATACAGAAAAACAAGGAGTGCCCATTGAATGTGCTATCATGTACAATACCAGCTATCGTGAAAGCCTTTATTCGTATGTGAATAACATCAATACCATTGAAGGTGGTACACACGTAGTAGGTTTCCGTACAGCCTTGACTCGCGTATTGAAGAAATATGCTGAAGAGAACAATGGAAAGGCTATTGAAAAGGCCAAGATTGAAATACAAGGGGAAGACTTCCGTGAAGGATTGGTAACGGTGATCTCGGTAAAGGTTGCTGAACCTCAATTTGAAGGACAAACCAAGACCAAATTGGGTAATAGCGAAATCAGTGGTGCTGTTAATCAAGCGGTAGGTGAAGCATTGAGCTACTATCTGGAAGAACATCCAAAGGAGGCCAAACAGATTGTAGATAAGGTGATTTTGGCAGCAACAGCCCGTATCGCAGCCCGTAAAGCTCGTGAAACCGTTCAGCGCAAGAGCCCGATGGGTGGTGGCGGTATGCCAGGTAAATTGGCCGACTGCTCAAGTAGAGTACCCGAAGAATGCGAATTGTTCCTGGTCGAAGGGGATTCAGCAGGTGGATCGGCTAAGCAAGGTCGAAGCCGTGCTACCCAAGCAATCCTTCCACTTCGTGGTAAGATATTGAACGTTGAAAAGGCTATGTGGCACAAAGCATTCGAAAGTGATGAAGTGAATAACATTATCACTGCATTGGGTGTACGTTTTGGTGTAGATGGTGAAGACGATAGCAAGAAGGCCAATATCGATAAGCTCCGTTATCACAAGGTGATTATCATGACCGATGCCGACGTCGATGGTGCACACATCGACACCCTTATCATGACTCTTTTCTATCGCTATATGCCTGAAATTATTGAAGCCGGTCACTTGTATATTGCGAACCCGCCGCTTTATAAATGTTCTAAGGGTAAGATTAGCGAATATTGCTACGATGATGCTGCCCGTGAAGCTTTCATCCAGAAGTATGGCGATGGTAACGAAGGAAGCATTCATACACAACGATACAAAGGTTTGGGTGAAATGAATCCTGACCAGTTGTGGGAAACAACCATGAATCCTGAAACTCGTATCCTGAAACAAGTAAGTATTGAAAATGCTGCGAATGTAGACTATGTCTTCTCTATGCTAATGGGGGATGATGTAGCTCCACGTCGCGAGTTCATAGAGAAAAACGCAACGTATGCAAATATCGATGCGTAATTTTTCATACACTTTATTATTTTAAATCCTCCTCACATCTTACAATGAGGCAGTCCCGATTCCTTTGGTCTCGGGACTTTTTATAAGTTCTTATTTATATTTCTTCTCTTTTGGGAAAATACATTCTTCTCATTCAAATAGTACAAAACCTTCGATGAAATGGGCGAAAATTGAACAAGTCTGTTCTATAGTCATAACTATATGAACATTATTAACTTATATTTTTTATTAAATGGTTCTGTTTTTATCGGAGAAAACCCTAATTTTGGATATTAATTGAAATAACATAAAGAAAGAATAACCATGAAACTCACTTTTCAAATTGAGTACCGTACAGCATGGGGCGAAAGTATCGGCGTCATGCTTGAGGGAAAGGAGAATAATCCAATCATGTTGGCGACAGCCAATGGAATTGTGTGGGAAGGTAATGCGGAGATGGAAGATGCTCCCGCAGGAATTCCTATAACGTATCGTTATGGTGTGTATCAGGATGGACAATGCATTCGTCGTGAGAGTGGTACCATGGCGCATATTTTCTGTCCGGGTAAAAAACGCAACTGTCATTTCATCTTGAATGATGCTTGGAAGGACCTTCCTTCTTCTTCGCATCTATATAGTGCCGCATTTAGTGGTAACTATACGCCTAATAATCCCAAGTCAACCTTACCTGGAGACAGCAGTGTAGTGTTCAGAGCACTATGCCCTTGTTTGCATCATCGGAAACAAATATTAGGTATTTGTGGTAGGGGTGAAGCTTTAGGGAACTGGGATATGAATCGTGCTATAGCTATGGAAGAGATTCAAGCCAATGAATGGGCTGTGACGCTTGATAGCATGAAATTAGAGTTTCCCATTGAATACAAATTTGTGGCAGTAGATCCGACAACCGGTAAGGTGCAAGAATGGGAAAACGGAAATAACCGTATTTTATATATTGATGATTTACGTAAGGGAGAAGTTTACTTGACAAAAGAGATGGAAGTGAATTTCGCTTCGATGGCTCATAAAGTAGCAGGTACTGCAATTCCCGTATTCTCACTTCGCAGTGAAGGTAGTTTTGGTGTAGGTGACTTTGGAGATCTGAAGAAACTGATCGATTGGGCCGAACATACTCACCAACAAGCAGTACAGATTCTGCCTATCAACGATACAACCATTACCAATACTTGGATGGATTCTTATCCTTATAACAGTATTTCTATTTATGCATTCCATCCGATGTATATAGATATTCGTCAGTTAGGTAAGTTAAAGGATAAAGAGGCTGCTGCAGTATACGAACAAAAACGGTTGGAATTGAATGCTTTGCCGCAAATAGATTACGAAGCTGTAAATAATGCTAAGCGTGCCTACATTCGTTTGATGTTTGAACAAAACGGAAAGAAAGTCTTGGCATCGGCCGACTTCAAGAAGTTCTTTAAGGAAAATGAACATTGGTTGTTGCCTTATGCTGCCTTCTCACACTTGCGCGATTTATATGGAACACCCGACTTCAGCCAGTGGCCGGAACATCAAGTGTATGATGCCAAAGCCATTGCTGCTTTGTGTGATCCACAGAGCGCTTGTTACGATGCTATCGCTTTCTATTATTACATCCAATATCATTTGCACGTTCAGTTGCTGGAGGCAGGTAATTATGCCCGCCAGAAAGGCATTATATTTAAGGGTGATATTCCAATCGGTATCAGTCGAAACAGTGTAGAAGCCTGGATTGAACCTTATTACTTTAACATGAATGGACAAGCCGGAGCCCCACCCGATCCATTTTCTGCCAAGGGACAGAATTGGGGCTTCCCTACTTATAATTGGGATGTAATGGAACAAGATAACTATCTTTGGTGGCAGAAACGTTTCCGTAAGATGGCCGAATACTTTACAGCCTATCGTATTGACCATATCTTAGGCTTCTTCCGCATTTGGGAAATTCCGTCGCACTCCGTACATGGATTGTTAGGTCAGTTTGTACCGGCATTGCCTATGGGGATAGACGAAATACAAAGCTTCGGCTTGCATTTCCAAAAGGATTTCATGACCCGCCCGTTCATTAACGACGATATCCTTTGTCGTATGTTTGGTGAGAAGGCTGAATCTGTAAAAGAAACCTTCTTGAATCATAGTCACGATGATATTTGGGAAATGAAACCAGAGTTTGATACCCAACGTAAGGTGGAAGCCTGGTTCAAAGGCAAAACCGATGAAGAAAGTATTAATTTGAAAGAAGGTGTATATGCATTGATTAGCAATGTGTTGTTTGTACCCGACCGCAAGAATCCATCGACCTATCATCCTCGTATTACAGTTCAGAGTGATTTTATTTATGAACGTTTGAGCGACCAGGAAAAGGATGCCTTTAATCGTTTGTACAATCATTATTACTATCAGCGTCACAATCAATTCTGGTATGGTGAAGCCATGAAGAAGTTGCCGATGCTTACTCAATGTACATCCATGTTGGTTTGTGGGGAAGACTTGGGTATGGTTCCCGATTGTGTACCCTGGGTAATGGAGCAATTGCAGATATTGAGCCTTGAGATTCAACGTATGCCAAAGAATCCTGAACACGAGTTTGGACATATTTGGGAATATCCGCTTCGTTCGGTATGTACCATCTCTACACATGATATGGCAACACTTCGTGGCTGGTGGGAAGAAGATCCTGAATTGACCGCCCGCTATTACAACCATGTGTTAGGTCATTGGGGTGATGTGCCAGTGGCAGCACCGGGAGAAGTATGCGAGGAAATCATCCGTCAGCATTTGCAATGTCCTTCCCTGTTGGCCATTCTTTCTTTCCAGGATTGGTTGTCTATGGATGAAGCATTGCGTTATCCGGATGTGAATGCAGAGCGAATCAATGTTCCTGCTAATCCACGTCACTATTGGCGTTATCGTATGCATCTGACTTTGGAAGATTTGATGAAGAATCATGCATTCAATGAAAAGATGCGTAGTATGATTGATGAAACAAACAGATATTAATAAAGAACTATGAAAAAAATACCCGATTTAGGATTTTGGAAACTTTGGAACATTAGCTTCGGTTTCTTTGGTGTGCAGATAGCTTATGCTTTGCAGAGTGCCAATATCAGCCGTATCTTTTCTACGCTGGGAGCAGATCCGCACGATTTGAGTTATTTCTGGATATTGCCCCCGTTGGCAGGTATCATTGTACAACCGATCATTGGTGCAATGAGTGACCGTACTTGGACTCGCTTTGGTCGTCGTATTCCCTATTTGTTTGTGGGAGCTTTGATGGCCGTAGCGGTTATGTGCCTCCTTCCCAATGCCGGAAGCTTTGGTATGACGGTAGGAGCTGCCATGATATTTGGTTTGGTATCGTTGATGTTTCTCGACACTTCCATTAACATGGCCATGCAACCATTTAAGATGATGGTAGGCGATATGGTGAACGAGAAACAGAAAGGTCTGGCTTATTCTATTCAAAGCTTCTTGTGTAATGCAGGTAGCTTGGCCGGATACATTTTCCCATTCTTGTTTGCTACCATTGGCATCAGTAACATCGCTCCCAAAGGTGTGATACCCGATTCGGTCATTTACTCATTCTATGTAGGAGCTGCCATCCTGATTTTGTGTGTAATCTATACTTCAGTTAAGGTGAAGGAATATCCTCCACAACTTTACGCAGAGTATCATGGAATCAATGCCAGTGATAAGAAAGAAGAGAAAACCAATATGTTCAAACTTTTGGTGAAGGCTCCAAAAGCATTTTGGACTGTTGGTTTGGTACAATTCTTCTGTTGGGCTGCTTTTATGTTTATGTGGACCTATTCCAATGGTACAGTAGCTGCCAATGTATTCGATGCTCCTCATATATTGAATGCAGCAGGAGCTACGGTTATTGATACAGCATCCGAATCTTATCAGGCAGCAGGCGACTGGGTAGGTATCTTGTTTGCTGTACAGGCCATTGGTTCTGTTATTTGGGCAACAATCATTCCTCAATTTAAGAGCTTGAAGTTGGCTTATGTAGTTAGTTTGATATTGGGAGGTATCGGCTTTATATCTATCTTCTTTATACACGACCAATACATGCTGTTCATCTCCTTCCTCTTGATTGGATGTGCATGGGCTGCTATGTTGGCTTTGCCTTTCACTATCCTGACCAATGCATTGACAGGCGGTCACATGGGTACTTATTTGGGCTTGTTCAATGGAACTATCTGTATTCCGCAGATTGTAGCTGCTTCATTGGGTGGCTTAGTATTGAAGATGTTCACTACAGAGGGTTCTATTCCTCCCGAAGTGAATATGTTGGTATTGGCCGGTATTTTCCTCTTTGTAGGTGCTTGTTGTGTAGGTATTATTAAGGAAAAGAAATAAGTATAGGCTGAGTTTACAGTCTCTATTATAGACGAGAGTAGTCTCACTTTTCGATGAGACTACTCTCGTCCTTTTATACATCCTCTTTCGTTGGTTTATGAGACTACTCTCGTAGGCCGATGAGACTATCAGCGTTACAATTTCATTACCTCTTCTTCGAACTTATCTTTATCTCCTTTGGCACGATTACGTATCTTGCTTCGATAATTATAAATGGTAGCTAAGGAATAACTCAAGAATTGGGCTATCTGGTTACTATCGGTAACTCCCAGTCGGATGAGGGCGAAGATACGAAGTTCGGTAGTAAGCAATTCGTTGGACTTGGGATGTATCTGTCCGTCTTCTTGAAGGAGATTGTTAAAGGATTCGATAAAATTAGGGAATAGATCAAGGAATGATTTGTCGAATTCATTATAGAATGTTTTACGTTCATCACGGATGAATTGATCGGATTTGATGGCTTTGTACAAATCGTCTACACGGGAGGCCATAGCCAGTTTGGCTAAAGAGCGGCGATATTGTTCCAATTTGTCCAGATAGGATACGCAGCGTTCCAAATAGCGGGCAATGTATACTTCTTTAATTTTTCCCATTTGCTCCAATTCTTCGTTGGTAAACTTCAATTGATTGTTGGTTTGCTTTAAGTTTAATCGCATCAATGATAACTTTTTCATCCATCTGTATAGGAAGAATACTGCAATGATTAGAAAGAAGGATAAGAGACTTACGCAAACCAACATGATTTTGGTAGTCAGTTTGCTTCGTTCTTCTTTTATTTGGTAAGCTTTATCAATAATGGGATAGAACTGGGCTACTTCAATAGAACGCAAACTGGCATTGCATGCTACTGCATCATCCATGGAACAATTTAAATATTGGTAAGCGCGATCTATGTCACCATCTTTATAAAGTTGTTGCGCAAGTTTTTGCAACGAAGCATATTCACGAGTGGCGGATTCCAAATCAATGATGGCGGTTTGCGCCATATAGTATAATTGTTTGTCTACATCGCCTTTGGATTCGTGTGCATTGGAAAGAATATAATGGATGTAAGCTTTCTGTCTGCGGTCGGGAGATTTTGCCAATAAACTATTTAAAAGTTCGATGGATTCGTTGATTTTTCCTTGCTTTAACCATTTTTCTGCTTGAACAATATCTTTGTCTATGCTGGGGATGACCACCGTAAGGACGGAATCGCGATAGGCTTCTGATTTGTCTTTGTATTTGGTTTTCATGTCTTGACTGGTGGTATAATCGGCTAACCAACCGTAGCATGCGCAACATACTCTATAATAATACTCTAAGGTTTGCATGTCAAGAGCCTTTGTGTTGATTTTGTCCAATTCCTCCAATGCTTCATTATACATACCCATTACCCCTAACACTTCTGCTCTGTTAATCAGTATTTCTGCGTTAAGTTCCGGCTCTTCTTTCAGATTTAGCAAACGTATTCGTTCGTTGATATAATATAGCGATGAATCCGCCTGAAAATGAAGATAAGCGTTAAATAAATCCCCACATAATTGAAATTTTTCTCTGTTGGTCGTAGCTGAATGTAGTTTATTCTTTAATTCTGCTATTTCAGCCTCTTTGGCAAGGGTGTTCTGTTGTTTGTTCTCTATAACAGTGTCAAGTTTCCGTAAGATTGAATCTACAGAAGGGCTATAAGCTAAAACACGGCTTGCAAAGATGATAGATAGGAAGGTTACTAAAATGGTTTTCATTGGTTTGATTTATTCAGGTTTCTGCAAATATAGAAAAGATAAATAAATCAGCAAAAAGAAATAAGTTATTTTTCTTTGTCAGTTATATTTTAGTTGCTATTTTAAAATGACAAAATCTTCATTAATAAACAATTAACATTCTAATTCGTTTATATTTTCATTCTAAAAGAGAAAGTTTGTTGGTTTACCTTCTAAATTTGTGGATGTTGTATAGATTATTAATGTATAAACCTTTAAATATCATGAAAAGAGTATTTGTCTTTATGGCATTATTTGCATTCTTAGGCTTAGGCGGTGCTAAGGCAGCCGTTGTCAAAAAAGTGGCTCCCACATTCTGGTGGGCTGGTATGAACAATCCCGAACTCCAGATTCTGTTGTATGGAGATAACATTGCATCGCATGATGTTACCATTTCATCGGCCGATGTGGAACTTCGTGAAGTGGTGAAACAAGAAAATCCCAATTACCTTATATTATATGTTGATTTGTCGGAGGCTGCTCCCCAAACCTTCAACATTACCCTGAAGAAAGGTAAGAAAGAGACCGTAATTCCTTATGAACTGAAGGAACGCCGTGCTAATGCTGCTAATGTAAAAGGTTTCGATGCCAGTGATGTATTGTATTTGATTATGCCCGACCGCTTTGCCAATGGTAATCCGGATAACGATATAGTACCTGGTATGCTGGAAAACAAAGTAGACCGTAACGAACAATATGGACGTCATGGCGGCGATTTGAAGGGTATAGAAAACCATTTGGATTATTTGAATGAACTGGGCGTAACTGCTATTTGGTTGAATCCAACCCAAGAAAATGATATGCCAGAAAGTTCATACCATGGTTATGCCATTACTGACTATTATCAGGTAGACCGCCGTTACGGTACTAACGAAGAATTCCGTCAGTTGGTAGAGAAAGCACACCAAAAGGGAATGAAGGTGGTAATGGATATGATATTCAACCATTGTGGTGCGAAGAATTTCATCTTTAGTGATAGACCCTCTAAGGATTGGTTCAATTTCAAATCAAACTTTGTACAAACTTCTTATAAGACAGCCAGTGTGCAAGATATTCACGCTTCAGAATATGAATATAAAATAGCTGTTGATGGTTGGTTTACCGAAGTTATGCCCGACTTGAACCAACGTAATCGTCATGTAGCTCAGTTCTTGATTCAAAGCAGTATCTGGTGGATTGAATTTGCCGGTATCAATGGTATCCGTCAGGATACTCATCCGTATGCCGACTTTGATTTCATGGCTCGTTGGTGCAAAGCTGTAAACGATGAATATCCTGATTTTAACATTGTGGGTGAGACCTGGTTGAATAGTAATGTATTGGTATCCTTCTGGCAAAAGGATAGCAAGTTGGCTGCTCCTCGTAATTCCAATTTACGTACCGTCATGGATTTCCCTTTGATGGAACACATGAACAAAGCGTTTGATGAAGAAACTACCGATTGGGCTGGTGGTTTGTATAGATTGTATGATTATCTCACACAAGATTTGGTCTATGCGGATCCGATGAATTTGTTGACTTTCCTCGACAATCACGATACTTCACGTTTTACTACTAACGATGAAAAGGCGAAAAACTTGACACGTTACAAGCAGGCCATTACTTTCTTGCTGACTACTCGTGGTATTCCTCAGCTTTATTATGGTACTGAAATTCTGATGACTGGTGATAAAGGTGAAGGCGATGGTATGCTTCGCAAAGACTTCCCTGGTGGATGGGCTGGTGACGCTCGTAATTGCTTTGATGCCGCTGGACGTACAGCACAGGAGCAAGAAGCTTTTGAGTTCACCAAAAAGATGTTGAATTGGCGTAAAGGTAATGATGTGATAGGTAAAGGAACCTTGAAACATTATTCCATTAACCAAGGTGTATATGTATACGAACGCAAGTATAATGGTAAGTCAGTTGTGGTTATCATGAATGGTAACGATCGCGAACAAACCATTGCTTTAGCTCCTTATGCTGAAAGTTTGCCAAAGTCACAAGCCAAGGATATTCTTACAGGAAAGTTTGTAACATTGGGTAAAGAATTGACTTTAAGTAATCGTCAAATGTTTGTTTTAGAGTTCTAAAAGCATTTATAAATTTTAGAAATACAAAGAATTTTAATTTATTGATTAATAGATAGATAATAATTAACAAGGTTTTATTCTGTTTATATTTTCATAGGGAAATGTAGAATGAAAGCGAACAAAGGTTATATTTGCATTATCCTAACGGATGAAACCTTGTTAACAATAAATTTAGAAAAGGCTATGAATATTAGAAAGAATCTTTCAGTCGTTGCCATGCTTTTATGTGCTATAATCGTGAATGCACAGAAACTTACTTCACCTGATGGCAATCTGGAAATGAACTTCTCTCTTGATGCTAAGGGAGCCCCTGTGTATGAATTGTCATACAAAGGTAAGACTGTTATCAAACCCAGTAAGTTAGGTCTGGAACTGAAAAAAGAAGATGCCAACAAACATACTGATTTTGAATGGAAGGAAGTGAAAGATGCAAGTACTCTTGATATTAAGACCAACCTTTACGATGGTTTCAAAATAGAAAAGACCGAAATCACATCTTTTGATGAGACATGGGAACCGGTTTGGGGCGAAGAAAAAGAAATTCGCAATCATTACAATCAGTTGGCCGTTACTTTGGCACAACCCAAGAACAATAGGTATATTATTATAGAATTCCGTCTGTTTAACGACGGACTCGGCTTCCGTTACGATTTCCCACAGCAGCCGAATTTGAATTATTTCGTCATCAAGGAAGAACGCTCACAGTTTGCTATGACTGGTGACCATAAGGCATTCTGGATTCCAGGTGACTATGACACACAGGAATATGACTACACAGAATCTCGCCTTTCGGAAATCCGTGGTTTGATGAAAGAGGCCATTACTCCTAATTCATCGCAAACTCCATTCTCTCCAACAGGTGTACAGACAGCTTTGATGATGAAAACCGATGATGGTTTGTATATCAATCTTCACGAAGCAGCTTTGATTGATTATGCTTGTATGCACCTTAATTTGGATGATAAGAACATGGTATTCGAAAGTTGGTTGACTCCCGATGTAAACGGTGATAAAGGATATATGCAGACTCCTTGTCATACTCCTTGGCGTACTATTATTGTAAGTGATGATGCTCGCGACATTTTAGCATCACGTATCACTCTGAATCTGAATGAACCATGTAAGATTGAAGATACTTCTTGGATTAAGCCTGTGAAGTATGTAGGTGTTTGGTGGGAAATGATTAGTGGCAAAGGTTCATGGGCTTATACCGATGACTTTGCCAGCATCAAACTTGGTGAAACAGACTATTCTAAAGCTAAGCCAAGCGGCAAACACTCGGCAAACAATGAAAATGTAAAACGATACATTGATTTTGCTGCCGAACACGGATTCGACCAAGTGCTGGTAGAAGGTTGGAACGAAGGTTGGGAAGATTGGTTTGGATGCAGTAAGGATTATGTATTCGACTTCGTAACTCCATATCCCGATTTTGATGTGAAGATGCTGAACGAATATGCAGCTTCTAAGGGTGTAAAACTGATGATGCATCACGAAACCTCTTCATCGGTACGTAATTATGAACGTCACATGGACAAGGCTTACCAATTTATGGTAGACAACGGATACAATTCTGTAAAGAGCGGTTATGTAGGCGACATCATCCCACGTGGAGAATACCACTATGGCCAATGGATGAACAACCACTATTTGCATGCTATCAAGAAAGCTGCCGATTATAAGATTATGGTCAATGCTCATGAAGCAGTTCGTCCTACCGGTCTCTGCCGTACCTATCCTAACTTAATTGGCAACGAGTCGGCGCGTGGTACTGAATACGAATCTTTCGGTGGAAGTAAAGTATTCCATACTACCGTTCTTCCGTTTACCCGTTTGATTGGTGGTCCGATGGATTATACTCCAGGTATTTTTGAAACGGATTGTAGCAAGGTAAATCCTGAAAATACTTCACGTGTACGCTCTACGTTGGTTCGTCAATTGGCACTTTATGTAACTATGTATAGTCCGTTGCAGATGGCAGCCGACCTTCCGGAAAATTATGAACGCTTTATGGACGCTTTTCAGTTTATCAAGGACGTAGCTGTTGATTGGGACGAAAGCAAGTATTTGGAAGCAGAACCTGGCGACTATATCACCATTGCCCGTCGTGCAAAAGGAACCGACGATTGGTATGTAGGATGTACAGCCGATGAAAACGGACACGAAACCAAGTTGGC
>CAZJFI010000035.1:0-12810 GCA_964545265.1 uncultured Phocaeicola sp. | reverse complement strand
ACAGGAACCCAACGGATGCAGCAACGTCCCATCCAATTGTTGGTGAATGCACTCCGCGAATTGGGGGCTGATATTGAATATGTAAACAACGAAGGCTTTCCCCCACTCCGTATCCACGGCCGTGAATTAATAAAAGACCACATCAGCCTGCCCGGCAATGTGAGTTCGCAATACATCTCCGCCCTATTGATGATAGGGCCTTCATTAAAGAATGGCTTGAAAGTAACACTGACGGGAGACATTATTTCAAAGCCCTATATCAACCTGACTATCCAACTGATGAGCGACTTTGGCGCACAAGTATCCTGGACAAACGGCCATGAGCTGCAAGTAGCTCCCCAACCTTATCGTTCTATACCTTATTATATAGAGGGTGATTGGAGTGCCGCCTCCTATTGGTACCAGATGGCAGCATTGAGTCGGGAAGCTACCGTTATGCTCCCCGGATTGTTCAAGAACAGTTATCAAGGCGACAGTAAAGTGGCAGACATCTTCCGCAACTTGGGCATCGAAACGATTTTCGGCGACAAGACCGTTACTTTGCAAAAGACAGGGACATGTGCAGAACGGTTGGACTACGATTTTATCAACCAACCCGATTTGGCACAAACCTTTGTCGTGACTTGTGCCTTGATGAACATCCCCTTCCGTTTCAGCGGTTTGCAAAGCTTGAAAATCAAGGAAACCGACCGCATGGCAGCCCTTATCTGCGAGATGAAGAAGTTGGGATATGTATTGCAAGAATGCGATGGCTCTGTCCTTTCCTGGGAAGGTGAACGTTGCGAACGAAACAATGAAGCCATTGACACATACGAAGATCACCGTATGGCCATGGCCTTTGCACCGGCAGCATTGGTATTACCCAATCTATGTATCAACAATCCGCAAGTGGTAAGCAAGTCCTACCCCCATTATTGGGAAGATTTGCAGAAAGCCGGATTTATCATTAAAGAAGTATAAAACATTATGTGGATACTGATTGTTGGTTTAATAGTCCTGACGTTAGTCGCCATGCTCATCGGCAAGTGGTACTACTACCGTATGAACAAAAAGATTGAGAAGGGCGAGTTGGAAGAAATCCCTCCCGTGGTAGAAGTAGACGAGGAATGTTGCGGGCAGCACGAAGTATGCGAGAAGGACAGTCTGCTGGCCGCAGTAAGCAAAGGCATTGAATATTACGATGATGAAGAACTTGACCGTTTCCGTGGACGAAGTTCGGATAATTATACCGATGCAGAAGTGGAAGAATTTAGAGAAGTGATGTTTACCTGTCAAGACGATGAAGTGGCCGGTTGGTGCCGAAGCCTACAATTACGCGGTATCGAACTGCCCGATGAACTGAAAGACGAATTGTTCCTCATCATCGGTGAACGGAGGACTGGACATTAACTCCATCCTGTCATCCTGAGCAAAGCGAAGGATCTGTATCCATCATCTAACTCTTTTCAGATTCTTCACTCCGTTCAGAATGACAACAATAAGGAAACAACAAATAATCCCCAAAGTAACAATATGTTCGAACTAATCAACTACACCTTCTTCCAGCACGCCTTGCTGGGAAGCCTTTTAGCCAGTATTGCTTGCGGAATAATTGGTACATACATCGTTACACGCCGTCTGGTGTTCATCAGCGGTGGCATTACCCATGCATCTTTCGGAGGGATAGGAATCGGACTTTACACCGGTATCTCCCCCATTCTTTCGGCTGCTTTATTTGCCGTATTCTCCGCCTTTGGAGTAGAATGGCTCAGCAAACGGAAAGATATGCGGGAAGATTCCGCTATCGCCGTATTCTGGACATTCGGGATGGCGGTGGGTATTATCTTCAGTTTCTTGGCTCCCGGCTTTACCCCCGACTTATCGGCCTATTTGTTTGGGAACATCCTGACCATTACCACAACCGACCTTTGGATTCTGGCCATACTCTCCGTACTTTTGGCTCTATTCTTCATTTTATTCCTGAATCCAATTATCTACATTGCCTTCGACAGGGAGTTTGCCCGTTCACAACGCATTCCCGTCGCATGGTTTGAATATATCTTGATGATGTTCATCGCCCTGACCATTGTATCCTGTCTCCGTATGGTAGGGATTGTACTGGTTCTTTCCTTGCTTACCTTACCACAAATGACCGCCAACCTCTTCACCCACAGTTTCAAACGCATTATTGGATTGTCCATTGGTATCGGCTTTATCGGTTGCACCGGTGGGTTGTTGTTATCCTATCAGTTACAAGTACCTTCGGGAGCTGCCATCATCTTTTTCTCGATTCTAATTTATGCGCTTTGCAAAATAGGAAAAACCCTTTATCTTTGCACCAAATAGCAAAACATAAAACAATGGAAATCAAAATCAACTCATTAGAAAACATCCACGAAGCTGCCAAACAGTTCATTGCAGCTATGGAAGAAAATACCGTATTTGCTTTTTACGGCAAGATGGGTGCAGGGAAAACCACCTTCATTAAAGCTGTTTGCGAAGAATTAGGCGTGACCGATGTGATTAACTCTCCTACCTTCGCCATTGTAAACGAATATCGTTCCGATGAAACCGGAGAATTGATTTACCACTTTGACTTCTACCGTATCAAGAAACTTGACGAAGTCTATGACATGGGATATGAAGATTATTTCTACAGCGGTGCCCTATGTTTCATTGAGTGGCCGGAGTTGATAGAAGAAGTATTGCCGGGCGATGCAGTGAAGGTCATTATCGAAGAATTGGAAGACGGAACCCGAAGCATCCGAATGGAAGACATGAACTAAAACGAAGCCATCATGATGATGCACTATCTTATCCAAGGAATCTTTGTGCTGATAGGCTTGATAGCCATTCTTGCTTCCTTGTTTAATTGGAGTTGGTTCTTCCAATCGCAAAACACCCAATTCATCGTAAAGAATGTAGGACGCAAACAAGCCCGTATTTTTTACGCTTTATTGGGAGCATTGATGATAGCTACCGCTATCTATTTCTTCCTTGAGGTACAAGAAGCTTTAAACAAATAAAAAGTGTCATCCTGAACGTAGTGAAGAATCTGATTACATCCACTTTATGTTATCAGATCCTTCACTACGTTCAGGATGACATGACACAGCTTATTT
Organism: uncultured Phocaeicola sp.; assembly: GCA_964545265.1. Taxonomy (GTDB): domain Bacteria; phylum Bacteroidota; class Bacteroidia; order Bacteroidales; family Bacteroidaceae; genus Phocaeicola. The sequence goes on along the minus strand of CAZJFI010000035.1, from coordinate 9,709 downwards.
CAGCTATTCACTATTTCGTCATTTACTCTTCTAAAGAATCACCGTATTCCATTTCACCTTGTATCACAAAGAATACGTCTTCAGCTGTATAGGGACCCATACCTTCTTTGGCTGCAGCCTTAACCACATAATCCACCACTTCATCCAAGTCTATATCAATATAGCCTTCGGCATCGGGTTCGGCATCCAAACAATCACTGGAAGTATAATATTCTGCAATCACATCAAGGATGTAATACAAGTCATCGTCCGTAAACTTATCCTTCAAGTCTTGAGGAAGATAACTTTTAATGAACTCTACTGCTCTGGCATCGTCTTCTGCATCGAGCAAGAAATCTTCTTCCATACCCATATATCTTTGTTTTAAGAATGAAACACGTTGTTATTTTAGAGCAAAGCCTTTATTTTTTCTTCCAACTGAGCCTTAGTCACTGCACCTACAGTCTTATCCATTACTTCACCATCCTTGATGTAAAGAACAGTAGGGATATTACGGATACCAAACTTACCGGTCAGTTCGTCATTATCGTCCACATCGCACTTACCGATAATTACTTGATCTTTATAGGCTTCTGCCAAAGCTTCCACATCCGGTGCAATTTTCTTGCAAGGGCCACACCAAGTTGCCCAGAAGTCTATTACCAACGGTTTGCCTGAAGCAACCAATTCATCAAAATTGCTATCTTTAATTTCTAATGCCATAATAGTATGTTTTAATCGTTTATAATTTTCTGCAAATATATTAATTTATTTTGGATGAGAGCAATGGATGTTCATCCAAATAAGACATAATTTCTTTATGCACCGCAATTTTTAAGGTTCTTGACATCATATTGATATACATCTGCCCTTCTTCGTCCTGTATATTGAAACAAAGTTCCGCATTGCCCGGATGCGCTTTTACCAAAGCATCCAGTTCTTCTATCATTTCTTCGTCAACTACAGAGAGAGGGGCTGTAATGGTCAGTTTCTCAATGATTTTATCTTTCACCTCGGGCAACAGTTCAATGCTATTGACCTTTACTTCAAACTCGTCCTGCCTCCATTGTTTGGGTTGGCATTTTCCCTTCATATACAAGAACATACCCGTATTGAAGAAACTCTTCTTTTCCACCCAATCACTTCCAAAGAAGGCAAATTCCGTAGAACCTGAATAATCCTCTACCTTGGCGATGCCAAAAGGATTTCCTTTCTTGGTTTGTCCTTCACGCACTCCGGTAACAATTCCTCCCATGACCAAATCCCTATTTTGTAAAGGCGCCAAGTCATTCAATTCGGCCATCTGTACATTGCACACATGCTTTAATATAACCGCATATTCATCCAATGGATGTGCCGACAAATAAATGCCTACCAATTCTCGTTCCCGGTTCAAGCGTTCCAAGTCGCCCCAAGCAGGTGCCACAATAATATCCGGAGTAGCAATTTCTACCATATTTTCTCCTCCGAACAGAGAATTGACCGCAGCTGCTTTATCCATCTGGTATTTATTACCATAACGGACAAGCACTTCTACAAACGTTTCATCTTTAGCGTTCGTTGCAAAGAAATCTTCTCGTTTGATGCCGGGGAAACTATCGAAAGCTCCAGCCAAAGCCAGATTTTCGATGTTCTTCCGATTACAAGCCGACAAGTTCACGCGTTGTACAAAATCAAATATATCCTTGAAAGGTCCGTTCTTGTCACGTTCATCCAAAATACTTTGTACGGCACTTTCACCTACCCCCTTCACAGCCCCCATACCAAATCGGATATCCCCTTTACGGTTTACTGAGAACTTCAAGTAACTTTCATTCACATCGGGGCCTAATGTATTGATGCCAGTCGCCTTACTTTCGTCCATCAGTTTGGTGATTTCCGTAATGTTCGAGATATTCCGACTCATGGTAGCCGCCATATATTCGGCCGGATAATTGGCCTTCAGATAGGCTGTTTGATAAGCCACCCACGAATAACAAGTGGCATGCGATTTGTTGAACGCATACGAAGCAAACTTTTCCCAGTCGGCCCAAATCTTTTCCAGCACCTTTGGATCATGTCCATTCTTCTGTCCCCCCGTAATGAATTTGGGTTTCATTTGGTCCAACTTATCCCTTAACTTCTTACCCATTGCCTTACGTAAGGCATCCGATTCACCGCGAGTAAAGTCGGCCAACAAACGCGAAAGCAACATCACCTGTTCCTGATACACCGTAATACCATACGTATCCTTCAAATACTTTTCCATGATAGGTATATCGTATTCAATGGGCTTACGTCCTTGTTTACGGTCAATAAAATCAGGAATATAATCCATTGGACCCGGGCGATAAAGCGCATTCATCGCAATCAAATCTTCGAATGTACTGGGTTCCAATTCACGCAAATATTTCTGCATACCCGGCGATTCGAACTGGAATGTACCAATGGTTCGCCCTTCGCAATAAAGTTCGTAGGTCAACGGATCCGTTATATCGATTTCATCAATATTCAAGATAATCCCCTTACTTCGTTTGATATTCTCCAGCGCCTCCTTGATGATGGAAAGTGTCTTCAGTCCCAAGAAGTCCATCTTAATCAAACCGGTATCTTCAATAACAGAGCCTTCGTATTGGGTAACCAACATCTTTTCACCGGTCTCTTTGTCATCGGCCGTACTTACCGGTACCCAATCGGTTATGTCATCCCTACAAATGATGGTACCACAAGCATGTACCCCCGTATTACGTACATTCCCTTCCAACATTTTGGCATAACGGATGGTATCACGTAATATCGGGTCGGAAGAAACTTCCGCTTCCTGAAGTTCGGGCACATCTTCAATCGCATTGGGCAAGTTCATTTTCTTACCACTCGGCAAACGGTCGGGGATGGATTTACACAAACGGTCGGACTCCGACAAAGGCAATTTCTGAACACGGGCCACATCCTTAATGGCCAGTTTGGTAGCCATAGTACCATAAGTAATGATATGAGCTACCTTTTCTTGTCCATACTTTTCGGTCACCCAATTCAGCACACGCCCACGTCCGTCATCATCAAAATCCACATCAATATCCGGCAATGAGATACGGTCGGGATTCAAGAAACGTTCGAACAGCAAATCGTATGCAATCGGGTCTATCTGTGTAATACCCAAACAATATGCTACGGCCGAACCTGCAGCCGATCCACGTCCCGGTCCTACCGATACATCCAATTCCTCACGGGCCGCACGAATAAAGTCCTGTACAATCAAGAAGTATCCGGGGAAACCCATGGTCTTCATGATATGAAGCTCAAATTTGATACGTTCGCTGGTTTCTTCATTCAGCACTTCCCCATATCTCTTCCTGGCTCCTTCCAAAGCCAACTTCTTCAAGTAATCGGCCTCTAACTTAATACGATACAATTTATCGTATCCTCCCAGCTTTTCGATTTTGGCATGAGCATCTTCTTCACTCAAGACCACATTACCGTTTTCGTCTCGGGTGAATTCATCAAACAAGTCTTTTTCGGAATACTTTTGTCGATATTCTTCTTCGGTACCGAAATCTTCCGGGATTTCAAAGTTCGGCATGATGGGAGCGTGGTCGATGCTATAAAATTCCACCTGATTGCAAATGTCCACCGTGTTCGACAACGCTTCGGGTACATCCGCAAAGATTTCATTCATTTCCGCACGGGTCTTCATCCATTCTTGTTTGGAATACAGCATACGGGTAGGGTCATCCAAATCCTTGCCTGTACTCAAACATATCAGACGGTCGTGCGCTTCTGCATTCTCTTCATCCACGAAATGCACATCATTGGTACATACCAACTTAACACCAAACTTTTTGGAGTATTCAATCAATTTGGCATTGGCTATTTTCTGTAAATCGTACGCTTCCCGATTGGCGCGTTGTGAAGGGTCCTTCACTTCATGGCGTTGCAGTTCCAGATAGAAATCTTCACCAAACACCCGTTTGTACCATTGGATAGCCTCTTCGGCCTCATCGAATTTACCTTGAATAATCTTTCTTGGTATTTCTCCGGCCACACAAGCCGAACAAACAATCAGTCCTTCGTGGTATTTTTCCAACTCCACCCTATCTGTACGCGGTCGGGAATAGAATCCCTCTGTCCAAGCTTTGGATACCAGTTTAATCAAATTATGATACCCTTTTTCATTCTTGGCAAGTACTACCAAGTGATAACCGCTTTGGTCCGCTTTACCATCCCTATGAAACATCCGGCGGCGTGCCACATACATTTCACACCCAAAGATTGGTTTGAAGAGCTTGCTCTTTGCTGCTTCCAATTGTTCCTTACAAGTAGCCAGTTCTTCTTCCAGATTTTCGGATTCAATCTTTCCTTTCTCCAAACCGGCTATCCGTTTCTTCAAGTCCTTGATTTCACCGTTAGTCTTTCCATTCTTTTTATTCACATAATTGAAAAACTCCTTGATACCAAACATATCGCCATGATCGGTAACAGCTATCCCTTTCATTCCATCGGCTATGGCTTTATCTACCAATCGGGGGATAGAAGCCTGACCGTCCAAAATGGAATATTGGGTATGGACATGTAAGTGAACAAAATCCTGCATAATCTGATGTTTCTGAAAAATTTCGATAAAGATAACTTGCTTTCATAAAACGAGCAAAAAGAAAAGAAAGAAGTTATGAACATTTCGTTCATTTCTTCAAAAATTTCCCTTTTATATTACAATAAGTTCTTTTTATTTGGTAGTTTTCTAAATAAAACGTATTTTTGCGTGATAATATATGTTCATCTGATATTATGAGCCGACTCAAAAAATTAAAAAAGATAAAAAAGATAAGAATACATAGGGAAGGAACCGAAATTCTGATAGCAAGCGCTTTCTTGCTTCTCGGTCTCAATGCTTTAGTTCTATGGGCTTTCGAATGTAAAGTATTCTTTTACATACTCGCTGCTATAACCATTGTTATCTATATGCTGATGGTCAACTTCTTCCGTTGCCCCATCCGTTTGTTTGAGCAAGACACTGAAAAAACCGTTGTTGCTCCGGCTGACGGTAAGATTGTAGTGATTGAAGAAGTGGATGAGCACGAATATTTCCATGACAAACGATTGATGATTTCCATCTTCATGAATATAACCAATGTACATGCCAACTGGTATCCGGTGGATGGTATTGTCAAACATGTAAGCCACCAAAACGGTAAATTCATGAAAGCTTGGCTTCCGAAGGCAAGCACTGAAAATGAACGATCCATGATTGTTATTGAAACACCCGAAGGACAAACCGTTATGGCCCGCCAGATAGCCGGAGCAGTAGCCCGCCGCATTGTAACCTATGCCAAGGAAGGAGAAGATTGCTATATCGACGAACACATGGGATTCATCAAATTCGGTTCTCGCGTGGATGTCTATCTTCCTTTAGGCACAGAAGTGCTGGTTAAGATGGGACAGAAAACAACCGGAAACGAGACTGTCATTGCCAAATTAAAATAAATCAATTATGGCCAACAGCATTACACGCCATATTCCCAACACGGTTACTTGTTGTAACTTGATTTGCGGATGTATAGCTTCCGTTATGGCTTTTCAAACCCGTTACGACATGGCTATCATCTTTATTATCATAGGTGCCGTATTCGATTTCTTCGATGGCATGTTGGCCCGCCTATTTAAGGTATCCGGCCCATTAGGTAAAGAATTGGATTCTTTGGCCGATGACATAACCTTTGGTTTTGCCCCTTCGGTTATAGTCTTCTCTTTATTCAAAGAAGTACACTATCCCGAATTCCTGCAATCCATGGCCGACTTTATCCCCTATACTGCTTTCCTGATTTCCGCTTTCTCGGCATTGCGTTTGGGAAAGTTCAATATTGACCCACGTCAAAGCACATCCTTTATCGGGATGCCCACTCCTGCCAATGCATTGTTTTGGGGTTCGCTGGTAGTAGGAGGACACGACTTCTTGGTTTCCGAATCATTCAATGCCATCTTTTTGTTTGCATTGGTTATCCTTATGTCTTATTTGCTGATAGCAGAAATCCCCATGTTCTCACTCAAATTCAAGAATCTGACATGGAAGGACAATAAGGTAAGCTACATTTTCTTACTGGTTTGCATCCCGCTACTGATTATTTTCAGAATCAGTGGATTTGCAGCCATTATCCTTTGGTATATCCTTTTGTCACTTATTACCAGAAAAAAAGCATAATCATCTCCTTTGGCACGGTTTTTGTAGGAGATTTATAAAAAACGAAAAATTATGTTTGGAATCTTTGGTTTTATATTGATACTTATTTTATTTGTCCTTCTGATTGGTTTTGCCCTAATAGGTAATCTGATCCGTTTTATCTTTGGATTGGGACGACGTGCGCCCAAGCATTATTACGGACAGGCCAACCACGAAAATCAAACGGACAATACATACTCCTCCACCACCTCATCCAGCAATGGTACGCCCAAGAAAAAGATTTTTGATGACGATGAAGGGGAATATGTAGAATTTGAAGAAGTGCAATAAATATTATCTTTTCTTTTTAAAGAACACCTTCATCAGTTCGGCACTTTCGTCCGAAAGGATTCCTTGTGCCACAACCGTTTTGGGATGTAAAGCATTCGGGGCATACTTCTGATACCCTCTTTTCTCATCGGAAGTTCCAAATACAAGTCGTCCCAACTGCGCCCATGCAATAGCTCCGGCACACATTACACAAGGTTCAACAGTAACATACAAGGTGCAATCTGTCAAATACTTACCTCCCAAGAAATTGGCAGCTGCTGTAATGGCCTGCATCTCGGCGTGTGCAGTCACATCATTCAATGTTTCGGTGAGATTATGAGAACGGGCTATGATACGGTCACGACATACCACCACGGCGCCTACAGGCACTTCTCCCCTATCGGCTGCCTTTTGTGCCTCTGTCAAGGCTTGCTTCATATAAAACGTATCGTCTGCCATTTTTACCGTCTCATGTCATGTTCATTGAACAAAGTAGGATAATCCTCCTCCATTTTCTGACGAATAAAGGTCAATACCGTTTCGCGAAGCCAACGCGCTTTATTGCTTATCTTGTATTTTTTCAGATAAGCATCCACAATGCGTACTTCTTCTTCACTCATCAAACAAACCATCCGTTGCTTACGTTTGGGAACAGAAGAAGGCACTTTATCTCTTTTTTTCACGGTATTTGCCATATTCTGTGCAAATTTAGCCTTACTTCTGTAAATTCAAAAGAAATAATTGAGTAATTTTGTCGAAAACTTGAAAAGGTGGCCATACACAACGAACTTGGGAAAGAAGGAGAAGAAGCAGCAGTCCATTACCTTACCGACAGAGGGTATCGCATTCTGCACCGTAATTGGCGATCCGGCAAAAAAGAACTGGACATTGTGGCAGAATACAACCATGAGCTGATTGTGATAGAAGTCAAGACCCGACGAAACAACGCATACGGCACTCCCGAAGAGGCCGTCAATGAACGAAAAATCCGCCGGATTGTTTCTTCTACTGATGCTTATATCCGTAAGTTTGCCATTGACCTACCGGTAAGATTTGACATCATCACCCTTGTAGGTCAGGAAGCACCCTTCGAGATTGAGCATATAGAAGAAGCGTTTTACCCACCTATCTGGTAATCATTCAACCAACAAGAATCATGAAATATCCCAGCAGAATAAACATACCCATCGAAAAAATGGAAGAGACTCCTTCCACCAATGACCATTTGGTCCAATTGTGCAGACACAACAAGGCAGAAGAGTTCTATACCGTTGTCACCAATTATCAAACAGATGGCAAAGGACAACGTGGAAATACATGGGAAGCAGAAAGAGGCAAGAATATATTATTCAGTATTGTAATATACCCCACTGCCCTTGAAGCAAAGAACCAATTCTATCTTTCTATGCTTACCGCCGTGTCTATTGTTACGGCTTTAGAGAAGTATACCGACGGTTTCAGCATCAAATGGCCGAACGACATTTATTGGAAAAATAAAAAAATAGCGGGCATCCTGATAGAAAATGAAGTACAAGGCAAATACATTACCCAAAGCATTATAGGCATCGGGCTGAACGTAAATCAAGAGACATTCCTCTCAGACGCACCCAATCCCGTATCACTAAAACAAATCATCGGGACTAACATCAATCGGGAAGAATTGTTTCAAAAGATTATCCATGGTATAGTAGCCAGCTATAGACTGTTGGAAGAAGATTTTGCCAAGATGTCGGCCACCCTCCGCATCCTATACCAACGAAAGCTTTTCCGCAAAAACGGCTATCATCCTTACCGGGATGCCGAAGGAACATTTATGGCACAGTTGGAGCATATTGGGTCCGATGGCTACCTTTATCTGCAAGACGACCAAGGGAAAATCCGCCGTTATGCCTTTAAAGAAGTAGAATTCCTTCTCCATGAATAACGAGAACAAGAAAATACTACAGATAGCCCTCCCCTCCATTGTATCGAACATCACCGTACCGTTGTTGGGGCTGATTGACGTGTCCATAGTAGGACACTTGGGTTCTGCCGCCTATATCGGAGCCATTGCCGTAGGGGGCATGTTGTTCAATATCATTTATTGGATATTTGGTTTTCTCCGTATGGGTACAGGAGGGATGACTTCGCAAGCTTATGGAGCACATGATATGAATGAAGTGATGCGCCTGTTGATGCGTTCGGTTACCGTAGGGCTACTGATAGCATTGGCCATTATCATTTTACAATATCCCATCGAACTCATAGCTTTTACCTTAATTGATACAACACCCGAAATAGAAAAGCTGTCCGCCCTTTATTTCCGCATCTGTGTATGGGGAGCACCTGCCGTATTGGGGTTATATAGTTTCTCGGGATGGTTTATTGGTATGCAGAATTCCCGTTTCCCCATGTTTGTAGCCATCACTCAAAACATTGTCAACATACTGGTCAGTTTGTTGTTGGTATATGGTTTCGACATGAAGATTGAGGGAGTAGCCATCGGCACACTGACTGCCCAATACGCCGGTCTTTTTATGGCGATGGGCTTATGGTTCCGTTATTACGGCAAGTTGCGCAAGCGTACCCACTTCCGCCATTTCTACAACCGTGAAGCCATGGTACGTTTCTTCCAGGTGAACCGCGATATTTTCTTCCGCACAGTTTGCTTGGTGGCAGTTACCATGTTCTTTACCTCAGCCGGAGCCTCACAAGGCGAAGTGATATTGGCCGTAAACACTTTATTGATGCAATTGTTTACCCTCTTCTCGTACATCATGGACGGTTTTGCCTATGCCGGCGAAGCATTGACAGGGAAATACATCGGAGCCAATAACCGACCGGTGCTTCATCAAATGGTAAAGCAATTGTTTGGTTGGGGCATCGGCTTGTCCTTGGCCTTCACCCTGCTATATGGGTTAGGAGGCGAAGCTTTCCTCGCCTTGCTCACCAATGAAGCTCATGTCATCCAAGCAGCGGACACCTATTTCTATTGGGTGCTTGCCATCCCGTTGGCCGGTTTTGCCGCTTTCCTGTTCGATGGCATTTTTATCGGCGCCACCGCTACCCACATGATGCTTCGTGCCATGCTCATAGCTTCCATCAGTTTCTTCCTCATTTATTATGGATGCAGGGAAATGATGGGGAACCATGCCTTGTGGATGGCGTTCATCACCTATTTATTATTAAGGGGGATTATGCAAGGTTATTTGGGACGGAAAATCATCCGCCCTTAATTATTGTCATCCTGAACATAGTGAAGGATCTGAAAACATAACGTACCAAGTA
>CAZJFI010000034.1:0-13009 GCA_964545265.1 uncultured Phocaeicola sp. | reverse complement strand
TTTACCGATGAACTACCGATGTCATAACCTAATAAATATTTGCTCATTATCTTTTGAGTTTAATAAAGTCCTACATCAATTATTAAGAGAAGATAATAATTAAAGTAGGACTTCTTGTTATATATCAGTTACCTATTGAATTATAATTTAATAACCGGGATTTTGATATGCAGCTTTCTCTTCAGCAGTCATTTCCATACCGTCTAACTGGCCTTGTGGTATAGGACGGAGATAGTGGTATTTTTCAATGGTACGACTATATGTCTTGGCATTGCGGTCACCCTTGTTATCACCACAAATTACATAAGTATCGGCATATTCGTTCCATTTTTGGGTGCGTACAAGGTCGAACCAACGATAACCTTCTCCAAAGAATTCACGAGAACGTTCGTCCAAAATGTAATTGATGTCTATGGTGGCCGGAGTAGCTGCGGTCATTTCAGCGCTGTAGTCGGCTACGTATTCAGAGTTAAGTGCGTTGCTGAAACTCCATTTTCCGGCACGGGCACGGAGAACATTGACTAAATCGCGTGCTGTTTTTCCGGATTTAGTGGTAGCTCCTTCGACGGCAGCTTCGGCGGCTACTAAATAGAACTCAGAGAATTTGGCTATGTTGTATGGACGAGTACTACCTGCATTAGGTTGACCGGCACCACTACCATTGTCGGTTCGGTAAGTGCCCAATTTCCAAATACTTGGATATATTCTACGGCTGCTGGCACTTAAATTCATCACCCAGTCAGAACGATCGGGCAAAGTACCTGCGCCCAAATTGCTGTCGCCTGAACCACTTGCCGGATAAATGATATCCGGATTTTCTTCAATCAAGAACGAGAAGATAGGTTCTCCTTCTTTAACGGACATACCATTGGCGTTTTCTACAGATTCCCAAGTCTTTCCATTGGTTGACCAATTGCCTCTCCAAACGGTAGTAAAGGTCCCATCGTAACGTGAGTCGTTGATTCGGTCTGCAAAAGTATGAGTGAATACGCCGTGAGGAGGTGCCATACGTGTCCATGGTCTTCCGTATGCTTGTTCAGCTACACGAATGACGGGATTTACTTTACTTCCATTAACAATAGATTGTGCATCTGTATAACTCCAGTTCATCATCCAACCGGCAAAATTATCAGGAGCTCCACCACCGCTATATGTCAAGCTTCCGCCATTGTAATATTCATTTTCTTCCGTATGGTCTGCATACAGCATGATTTCTGAGTTGCGGTCATTGGGTCCCCAATTCACTTGGCGGAAAGTTTCCTGCAATGCATATACTCCCGGGTTTTCGATGGCTTCGGTTGCTACATTATATGCTTCTTGGAAATACCAGGCAGCATCGTGTCCATCCAAATCTGTGCGGCTGCATTCAGGATAAGTAGGAATGCTGTTCGGATTCTTTAACCACCATGCGTATGTCAAATAAGCTTTTGCCAAGTACAAACGGGCTACATTTTTAGTAACGCCACCGGTTACACGAGGATTTACCGGCAGGTTCTCAATCGCTGTCAACAAGTCGGGGAAGATACATTTGGTATATACTTCGGGAACTGTGTTTCTAACAGACGTACGCGAAGGAGTTGTATTGAACGCCAATTCTCCTGCACCCAAATCCAAGGGTACTCCACCGAATGTTTGCACTAACAAGAAGTAGTCAAAAGCACGGAAAAAACGGGCTTCGGAAACCAAGGCTTCGTCCACACCCACCGAAGCTCCATTCTGGATTACTCCGTTACAAGTGTTGATGTTGGAGAAAGCGTTCCCCCACAATACATCCGAGCGGCTGCTGCTTGCTGTTAGGTTACCAACTCCTGAAAGGTCGGCATCCTTAAAGTTACTGTCGGCCGATTGACCATAAGTGGCTTCGTCTGTACCTGTGAGACAAATGTTATAATAATAGGCTTGTCCATATATGTAACGTAGGTGTGCATACATGGAAGTAATACCTCCTTCTACCCCCTTTTCTGTTGTAAAGAAAGTTGGGTCGTAGGCACTACGGGGCTGCTCATCCAATATGTCTGAACATGAAGTGGTAAGGAACAGGCTTACACCCACAGCCCCTAAAATTCTTATTTTTGTAAATAATGATTTCATAGTTCTTTTTGATTAGAATGTCAAGTTAATACCGAATAAATAATTACGTGTTGAAGGCGAGTTGGTACCTACAGTCAAGAAACGGCTTTGAATACCGCTTGTTACCGCTACGTTTTCATTTCCATAAGAGTTGGTTTCAGGGTCGAGTCCTGTTTCATCATGGAAAGGTGAATAGATTACAAATGGATTCTGTACTGTCAAGTAAGCACGTAGGCTCTGAACTCCCATACGTTGTAACCACTTCTGATTTTCAAAGTTGTAACCCAACGATATATTACGTACTTTCCAGTAAGAAGCGTCAAAGTATCCTAATGTGGAGCCATATTTCGGATTGTCACCGCTCTGGATTCCACCTGGTTTCGGATACTTCGCATCAGTATTCTCCGGTGTCCAATAATCAACATCTACGTTTCCACGGCGGCCTGTCAGCATGTTCAGATAACCATTAGCATGATGTAGTGTACTGATGAGTTTGCCTCCCCACTTAAAGGCTGTAATGACATTCAAATCAAAACCTTTATATGCCAATCGGGTTGAGAAACCACCTTGTAGCTTGGGTTCCATACTGATTATCTGACGGTCATCTGAATTGATGGCGCGGGTAGGGGTTCCGTCTTCATTGTAGTCGCCGGTATATTTTACTTTAATCATACCTACGTTACCACCAGGTTCCAATATGTCGAGGTATGGATCACCTTCTTGCCAAAGTCCGATGTATTCATAATCGTAGATACAGTCGATAGGGTAACCTACAAACCAGTTGTTTGCTTCGTCTCTATCTGCACCAGAAGCAAGTTCTGTCAATTTGTTACGGTTGGCAGAGACATTGAGGCTTGCATCCCATGTCCATCCGTTCACATTGTCAAGGATGGTTCCGTTCAAAGTAAATTCGAAACCTTTGTTCTCTGACTTACCGATATTGGCTACATAGCTGCTTACACCCGAGGTAGAAGGTAGATTTACACTTTGAAGCAAGTCGCTGGTCTTTTGAATATAATATTCGAATGTACCCGACAAACGGCCTCCAAACAAAGTGAAGTCCAAACCGAAGTTCCAAGTAGAAGAATATTCCCATCCTAAGTTGGTGTTAGGCAAGGCCGATACATAATATCCTGTTGCGAAACTGCTGCCAAAGTTATAAGGACGGGTAGACAATTTACCTAATGTGGAGTATGGATCGACTGATTGGTTGGATGTTTGTCCGTAACCAATGCGAAGCTTCAATATATCAACCCAATCTACTTCTTCCATGAATTGTTCCTGACGGATATTCCAACCGGCAGAAATGGCCGGATAAGTATGCCATTGATGGCCTTTGGCCAAGCGTGAAGAAGCGTCGGAACGAAGGGTGAGCATTAACATGTATTTGTTGTTGTAGGTGTACATGGCGCGTCCCATCCATGAAAGCAAGCCGCTCTTGTAGTAGTTCCAATTGTTAGGGTCTACAGTAATGGTTCCTTCTGCACGTCCTATATTGTAATATTGGAAGTATTCAGCCGGAATATCTTTACCGGATATGTGTGAACGTGAATACTCGGTCTCTTCTGCAGAGAACATACCTACTACATTCAATTGATGTTTTCCGAATGTGCGGTCGTATGTCAACAAATGTTCAACTGCCCAGTTAGTAGTTTCTGAATGAGAGAGTGAAGCGGTTGAAGGGGTAGTTTCAGTTGTACTGTTAACACCTTCGCCGGTAAATGAACCGCCTTTGGTAGAACGATAGTTCAATCCAAGATTCATGCGATATTTCAAGCCTTCCACCCAAGGGAAAGAAATTTCAGCAAACAAGTTGTTATAGGTACCGAATCCCTTACTTTCGCTCAGCCAAGTGTCTTCTAAACTTTCAGCTACTTCGCGTGTAAGTACAAATGTTTCGTCTATTGGCATTTTTACAGTGCGCTTCAAATTCCCATCTTCATCGTATGGACTTGCCAATGGTGACATGGACAGTACATTGTAAATACCAATGTTAGAACCTTTGGTTACGTTGTAGTTGGTATTGGTAGTCAAACCAAAACGGAAATATTTACCTACTCCTTGGTCGAATGAACCTCTGAGTGAATAACGGGTGTAGTTTTGAGTCGGGATAACACCTTGATCCTTGTAATAAGAAGCACCGAAGCTATATCCACCTTTCTGTGTACCGCCTGCTACACTTACATCGTGGCTGGTTACATAACCGTCTCTGTACATAAGGTCTTGCCAATCTGTGTTTGTAGCATCCGATTCTTCCAACGAATTTTCATATTTATCAGCAAGCTTACGCATCTCGGCAAATTTTTCACCGTTCATCATCGGATATTTTGAGAATACAGTCTTGAGCCCTACATAACCGTTATAAGTAAATTTGGCGGGAGTACCTTGTGAGCCTTTATGGGTTGTAATCAAGATAACACCATTGGCACCGCGCGAACCATAGATAGCTGTTGATGAAGCATCTTTCAAGATGTCCATGCTCTTGATGTCGCTTGGATTGATGTCCGATAGATTACCCATAAAAGGTATACCATCCAATACTACCAACGGGTCGTTCGAAGCATTTAAGGAACGAGTACCGCGGATACGAATCTGCATAGTTGCACCAGGTTGCGATGAAGTTTGTTGCAAATCCACACCGGCTACTCGGTTTTGCAATGCATAGGTAATGTTTGTTGCTGGTACTTCGCGAAGCTTGTCACCACCCATGGATGCGATAGAACCTGTAACATCCGATTTACGTGCACTACCATAACCAATTACTACCACTTCTTCCAAAGCTTTGGAGTCTTCTTTAAGTGTAATTGTAAGAGTCTTTTTACCCGCTACAGCTACTTCTTGGGTTTGATAACCGATATACGATATAACCAAGGTTGCTTTCGGACCAACATTCAATGTAAAATTACCGTCGAAATCGGTAATAGTACCATTGGTTGTACCTTTTTCTAAAACACTGGCACCGATTATCGGTTCGCCTCCTGCATCTTTTACGATACCTTCCACCGTTGTTCCTTGTGCTGATGCCCACAAAGGAATGAGACATAACAAGATAATTAGTCCCATCGGTTTAAAATTCATGTAGTTTTTCATTTCATTGTTTTTTTAAAGTTATTAAATGATAATAGAAATGTTTTCACAAAGTTAGGTATATGCTTTATGGAAAGGGTGGTGATATGGTGCATGTGTCTTTAAGAGTGTTGCATTAGTGGTTACCGCGTCTCAATTTTCTTTTTGTATGTATCATTCGAGAGGGCACGTATAAAAGAAAGCCGTTTGTATGTCTTGTTTCACAACAAAAAATACAGACGGCCTTCTAAGCTAACCTATTTTATGGTGATAATACCTATTGAACTAATTGTTACTTCTCATGTTGTTTTACATGTTTAACTAACCTTATGTAGTATGAATATTAATTAGAGCCATTTGGGTAATGCAAAGGTAAAGCTAATTCACAATATTATATAATTAAAATGTTACATGTATCTTTAGGTGTGATACATGTAACACTCCGGATGTTACTTTTTGTTTTCTTATTGTTTCTTAAGTATGTCCTGAATGACCAGACCGGCCAATGTGAAGCCGAAAATGGCGGTAGTATGGGCGATGGTTCCATTGGCACGAATCGGATTCCCGTCGTTATTATAAAGTGCCTCGCCCTTATTCTCCAACAGCTCTTCGCTATATACGCATTTGAACTTTTTGGAAGGGAATGTTTTGCCTTTCTTGAACTTACGGCGAAGGGCGGCAGCCAATGGGCAACCCTTCACTTTCCAAAACTCGGCAATGTCTATTTTGAGTGGATCCATCTTGAGGGCGGCTCCCATAGAAGCAAAGAGGGTTGCGGATGAATCACAAGCTCTGCGGATAAGCAAGGCTTTGTTGTCGAGGCTGTCGATAGCATCGATTACATAATCATATTCATCCAATGGAAAAGAATCAGCTGTCTCGGCGGTGTACATTTGGGGAATGGCGATGATTTCGGCCGATGGATTGATGCTTTGCAGGCGTTCTTTCAGTACTTCTGCTTTTACTCTTCCTACGGTTTCGGTAGTGGCCATCAGTTGGCGGTTGATATTGGTTTCGCATACTCGGTCGAAATCTACCATGGTCAGGTGTCCGATACCCGAACGGATGAGGCTTTCTGCACACCAGCTACCTACTCCTCCCACACCGAAGATGATGATTCGGGTGTTGGCTATGCGGGTAGCAACCTCATTTCCCAATAGCAATTCTGTGCGCTGGAATCTATTGTCGCTTGTTTCCATAATTTGAATCTTTTTGCGAAAGTACTTCTTTTAATTGGAACAACAATAAGAGAGGGCAGCATAATTGCTGCCCTCTCATTAAAATATGATCATTTACATTTATTTCACCGGAGTCATGATGAATGTAAATTCATAGTCAGCATAAGGAACTTGATATTCCGGACGAGCGATACGGCCCCAGCTGTCTTCACAACCCAAGCCCATTTGCAACTTGTCGATACAGAAGTTAGTCAAGTCAGCCTTTTCAACTTCAGGTGAGTGACCGTTCATCTTGTGCAAACCTTCGTCCAAAGATTCGATGGTGTAGTGCAATGCAGAAGCTGAGAATGGAGCTTCGGCTACTACCTTGATACCCTTACCGGCAGCATTGGTCAATGTCCACCAACGGATATCGGTTTTGTTACCATTTTCTTGCGGACGGATGTATGAATAGAATTGTTCGTCTACCTTTTGGTTGTAGATACCCAAGTCTGTGCAATTGTTACGGTCGATGTAGTTTTCGATAGGACCGCGGCCGTAGAATTCAACGTTTTCAAATTCGCTTGGCATAGGCATCTTCATACCGAACCGGAACATGTTGGAAACCTTGGCATCCTTTGTAGCTGTGAACTTTTGTGTCACCTTAACGGCACCGGCATTGTTGATGACGTATGTCATGTTGAGTTTACCGGAAACAGAAGGCATATCGTAAGCCACTTCTACAATCACTTGGTTGTTTTCCAAACGTTGGGTCATCGATTCTCTCTTCATTTCTGGATTGTTCCATACACGATATCTGTGTTGCAAACCAGCACCAAAGTCATTGTCTGTTGGAGCACGCCAGAAGTTAGGAGTCAATTGTTCACCGTCTTGAATCATGTCGGTACCGTTTACACGATACATGTTCATGAATCCGTTATGACGGTTGAATTCAATGCGGAAGTTTTCACCGGTTACGATCAAATAGTTGCGGTCGTTTTCAGTCAATACGGTCTGATCTTGAGCAACATTCATATGTTCCACATTCTTCAATTCCATAGAAGGAGCCTTGTATTCATTCAATGCCAATTGTTCTGTAGCTACTGTATAGCCGGCTTCGAGCAAACCTTCAGCATTCTTCAATTTGAAGGCTACGTTGAGCAAGAATTCGCAGCATCCCTTTTGGCATACTTCACCCAGATTCAGCTTCATCTTGGCTGTTTGTTGTGGAGCTACCTTGATGTCTTCAATACGTCCGCTACGTGCAGGTTTACCGTTCTTCAATACGGTCCATTCCATGTAGTAAGCAGAAAGATCGCGGAAGAAGTTTTCGTTGTATACGTTGATTTCACCATTCTTCAAATCAGCTGGAGTAACCCAAATGTTCTGATAGATATGGCCTACTTCGTACATGTGAGGATTAGGAACACGGTCGGGGCTGATCAAACCGTTGTCGCAGAAGTTCTGGTCGCTGCCGTCGTAAGCATTGAAGTCGCCACCGTAAGCATAGATAGTCTTACCGTTCTTGCCTGTCCAGCGTGGTGATTGGTCTACAAAGTCCCAAATGAAACCACCTTGGTACTTCGGATACTTGCGAATCAAGTCCCAATATTCCTTGAAACCACCTTGTGAGTTACCCATGGCGTGAGCATATTCACATTGAATCAAAGGCTTTTGCCATTCGTCGTTCTTGCAATATTCTTCACAATGTCTGTAACCATAGTACATCGGGCAGAAGATATCTGTCTTACCGTCTCTACGTGCTTGTTCGTATTGGCAAGGGCGGCTGGGATCTTCGGCTTTCACCCAATCGTAAGCAGCTTCGAAGTTAGAACCATAACCGGCTTCGTTACCCAACGACCAGAAGATGATACTTGGGTGGTTGAAGCTACGTTGTACATTGCGTTGGTTGCGTTCCATGTGTGCCTTGGCATAGTCTGCACGCTTGGCCAAAGTTCTTTCGCCATAGCCCATCCCGTGAGATTCGATATTGGCTTCGGCTACCATATAGATACCGTACTTGTCGCAAAGTTCATAGAAGAAGTTGTCATCCGGGTAGTGGCAAGTACGTACCGCGTTAAGGTTGAATTGCTTCATGATTTGGATATCCTGAATCATTCTTTCACGAGATACAACATAACCTCCGTCCGGATCCATTTCATGACGGTTGGCTCCCTTGAACAATACCGGCTGTCCGTTAACCAACAACTGTGCGTTCTTGATTTCAATCTTACGGAAACCTACGTTTTGTGGGATAACTTCCAATACCTTGTTGCCTTCCTTCAAAGTAGCACGCAACGTGTAGAGGTAAGGAGTTTCGGCAGTCCACTTAGCCGGATTTTCTACGGCCAAAGTAACGGTCTTCTTACCGGAAGCCTTTACGGTTTCGGCAACTACCACTTGCTTCTTGGCATCGAGCAATTCCAATTCTACGGTACCGCTGCCCTTCATGGTCAGTTCTACGGCCAAAGTAGCGTTCTTGTATTCGGCATCCAAATCCGGAGTGATGCGGATGTCTTGGATTTGCTTCTTGTTACGGGCATAGAGGTAGCAATCGCGGGCTACACCTGTATAGCGGAAAAAGTCCTGGTCTTCCAAATAAGTACCGTCGCACCAACGGAATACTTGGAAAGCAATCAAGTTCTTTTGTCCGGGCTTCAAATAAGAAGTCAAATCGAATTCAGCTTCCAATTTGCTGTCTTCGCTATAACCTACATATTTACCGTTTACCCACAAATACATGTTTGAGCTTACGGCACCAAAGTGAGCGATGATTTGCTTGCCGTTCCAAGAAGCCGGCACTACAATTTCACGACGATATGAACCAACGTGGTTGTTTTCTGTAGGTACGAAAGGAGGATTGCTTTCGAATTGGTTGCGCCATACCCAGTGGTTGTTTACATAAACAGGGTCGCCATAACCGTTCAATTCCCAAACAGCGGGAACCTTGAAGTCATCCCATGCCTTGTCGTCATAACCTACTTTGTAGAAGTCGGTTGGACGCAAATCGGGGTTTTTCACGAAATCGAACTTCCATGTACCGTTCAAGGTCATGTAGTTGGCAGATTGTGTCTTGCAGCCTTGAGAAGCTTCAACACTTTCAAAAGCAAAATAGTTAGTGTGCATAGGAGCACGGTTCACGGCATTGACTTCGGGGTCTTGCCATTCTTTGAAGGTCTGTGCAGAGGCACCTAATGCCAACAGACCGAAGAGTCCTGTAAGTAATTGTTTTTTCATGCAATATTGTTTAATCGGTTTTTTGCAAAGGTAGTAAAATATAGACAATCAGAAAGGATAATAATCGGTCATTTACAGACACAATTACTTCAAAAAGGGGCTTCTTCTTATTTTGTCACCCAATTCTTGTTGTGGGGTACCACTTTCTCGGGATGATGGGTGAGGCCTTCCTTCAATGGAATTTTCAGTACATAGGTGCGGTGGCTGCGGTTTTGCAAGAAGTTCTGGCGGAGCCATGGATTCAAGTTTTTCAGCAAGGCATAGGTCGTTCCTTGACTCTTGGCCCAACGGGCCAAATCGTCTATACCGGTGGTCATGGTAATTTCACGGTAAGGGATGGGAACGTACAAATCCGATGCTTTCAATACGAAACCGAATTGGACCGGATTGTTGAACATGATTTTGGCAGCTATGATGCGATAGACATAACGGGCAGTCTCTTCCACCAGATGCAAATCGAGCGCATCGTCGGTAAACTGCTTCTCAAGTTGGGTGCTGATGCGTGCTTGTCCGGCATTGTACGAGGCGGCTACGGCTATCCAGTCGTTGTATTTGGCATAGGCGTCCTTCAAAAACTTGCAGGCTGCCCGCGTAGCTTTCTCTATGTGATAACGTTCGTCTATATTGTCGTTCACTTCCAATCCATATTCGCGTCCGGTAATTTTCATGAACTGCCACAACCCTGCAGCTCCGGCTACCGAACGGGCATTGGGGTTCAGATTACTTTCAATCACCATCAGGTATTTGAAGTCGTCGGGTACTCCTTCTTCTTTCAGGATAGGCTCCACCACCGGAAAGTATCGGTTGGCTTTCTTGATCATTTGGATGGAAGTGCTGTGCATATAGGTAAAGGCCAGCAGTTCACGGTCCATCCGTTCGTAGCGGTCGAATCGGGTCAGGTCTATTTGTTTGTTACAGAATACTACACTTTGGGGTACTTCCGGTTGGGCATGGAGGATGTTCATGCATGCCGATAACAGGAAAAGTATGGTGATGGTTAGAATACGTGTCAGGTTTGTCATAATGAATGTTCTTCGTTAAAGTCTGCTTTCACTCCTCTGCCTATGTTGCGGTATTCTGTAGGGGTATATCCTGTCTGTTTCTTGAATACCGTAAAGAAATGTTCGGCGGAGGTGTAATTCAGTTCGTAACAAATCTCTTTGATGGTCAGCGGACTTTCTATCAGCATCTGTTTGGCTTTCCGTAGTTTCAATTCCTGGAAATACTTGGCCGGTGAATAGCCGGTGTATTCCTTGAATACCTTGCGGAACCATGAATAGCTCAGTCCCAATTTGGCGGAAAGTTCTTCGGTGTCAATTTCCTTGAAGATGTTCTCTTGCATGATGATTTTGGCGCTTTCAATTTTCTGTGCGGCATTGTCCATCTCTTCGTACAGCTTGTTTTGCGTGATGGAGAGCAAACACCCGATGATGTGCATGGCAATGCCCGAAAGGTATTGTTGCGAAGCGGTGCGGTCGGCTTCCGCTATTTCCAGAGCGCGTCGGAAGAGGGATACCAGTTCTTCGTTGATGCCGATGTCAAGCACTTGTTTCTCTTTGGTCAGGAAATTCTCCTGCATCAGCTTGTTGGCTATTTCCCCTTCAAACCCGATGTAATACTCATTCCATCCGGTTTTGGTGGAAGGGGCATAGGTATGCCATTCGTCGGGGAAGAGTACCAGCAACTGTCCTTTGGAAACTTCTTTCTCCGGTGTACTCTCGCTGCTGAATGTTCCTTTTCCTTTGGTGATGTAGACTAATTGGTATTCATGCAAGGTGCGTCCTTTCTGGGTGGTGAAGTAGTATTCTTCCGGATGGTTGCGGGGAGGATAGGCACTCCCTGCTTTAATGGCCTGAAAGCCTACTGCATTGACACACAGCCCAAAGCGTTTGTCCTTTTCATTGGTGATGAGGTATTTGAAGTCTGCTCCTTGTTCGTTAAAATGCATGATTATAACAGTTTTATCCAATTGTTCTACATCGCAAAAGTAGCATAATTTTATGGATTGGCAAAAAAACTTGTTATTTCTTCACCACAATCTTGTCGTATTGCGATTCGGCTTTAATCTCTGCATGCTTGGGGGCATCCATCATTTCAATCAGTGCGCGGAGTACCGGACCTTCACCCATCGGGTCGTTTTCCTGGGTGGGACGGTTGTAGTAGAATGTGGGCGAGGGCTTGATGCCGGTGCCTACACAAATGGCGGTTACATCGCCTTTCTCTGAAATCTTGGTCAGCATCCCTCTCAATCCTTGTTCGGCTGCATAGATAAAGTCCAGTTCCAGCCAACCGTTTTTCACGGCTTTGGCCAGACCGAAGGTAAACATGGCGGTACCGGTTATTTCTTCGTAGGAGTCCTCCTTGTCCAGCAGTTGGTGCCACAATCCGTTCTTGCCTTGGTAGCGTATCACACCACTGGCTTGCTCGCGGAAAAGCTTCAGCACTTCGGTCCGTTTGGGGTGATTCTCGGGCATCACACTCAGCAAGTCGGCCGTAGCCATAAACACCCAACCGTTGGCACGGCTCCAGTGAGCCACTCCATGTTCGTTGGTATCAGTATGGTAGTAATGATAGAACAGGCGTTTTTCGGGGCACCACAGATAGTTGTGATACTTGATTACCTGGTGGGCGGCATCGTCAATGTACTTCCTGTCACCGGTAGCTTGTCCCATGCGGCAAAGGAAAGAGATAGCCATAAAGGCATCATCGGCCCAGATAGTCTGGATGTGTGGCCAGTAGCGGGCAATGGTTCCGTCTTCCAAACGAGGCTCGGCGTAAAGAATATGTTCGGCGGTTTGGTCGATGTATTGCTGGAAAGCTTCATGCGGATGCTTCTGTTGCAGGGCGATGAGGCTGGCACCCATCGGACCGTTATCGTCCAATCGCTTGCCTCGGAATATCATGTGCCAGGAATGTTTGCGCACTCCGTTCCATCCTTCTTCCTTCATGGCCTGGTCGTATTGCTGGCGGAAGAAATCCAAGTTCCCTTCGTTGAACACAAAGTCCATGTTCTTGCGTACATATTCATCGTATTTCTTGTCGCCGGTCTTGTCGGCCAGCTCCATCAGTGCAAGGTGAGTCACCCCGTTGGTATAGTGCCAGTTGTTGTACTTGCAGTTCACCTTAACATCCATATCCAGTGGCATATCCTTTACCGAGGGGAATGTCTCGCCGGTGCGGGTGTTCTTGAAATCGTAGGTGGTGGTAGTTAGTATTCGGTCGGCTATCATTAGTGCTACTTCCTTTGCTTCGAGTTTGGCTTCGAGGGCTGTTTTTTCTTCAGTAGAACGGGGGGTGGGTGTAGATTTACATCCCATGCACAGTATTACACTGGCAAATAATGTAATGGAAAGAATGTTTTTCTTCATGGTATTTCGATTTTGTTGCAAAAATAGGAAACCTTCCAATCGCTAACCGTTCCCGTTTCAGAAGAGAAGCTGACACCAATTTTGTATAATGGACGATTGTCCGCCTCGTAG
>CAZJFI010000033.1:0-13222 GCA_964545265.1 uncultured Phocaeicola sp. | reverse complement strand
GAAGTAGATGGTGAAGTGGTTTATAACACTTACAATCTGCTTCGGGGTGAAGACGATTGGGACCCGATGAACGTTCGTGAAAAGATAGAATTGGCCGGTCGTAAGGCTGGAAAAGACTACACCCATATGGCTACTTGTTTGTCAATCAATTCATTGGAAAAAACTCTTCAAACCGGTGATGCACCACAAAAACTAACCGCAACCGTAAAAGGCCATTGTAACTATGTATATAATGATGTTCCTGTACATTGGAAAGTTCAGCCTGGATACGAAAAGTATGTAAAACTATCTGCTACAGAGGGGTATGAATGTGTGGTGGAAGCGACCAATCATGAGGATGAAACGAAACACTTTACCGTCATTGCTTCAACAGATGCTGGATTGGAATGTGCTGTGGAATTAACTGTTTCACCCGATTTCATCGAAGCACCAGCATTTGTGAAAGTCCCTGAATTGAAGATAACCAAAGGAAGGGCTTCGGTACATTATACATTGGATTTGCAAGGACGTGCCGACCAATCGTTGGTTACATGGTATCGTTGTACAGATAAGAATGGGGCCAATGCCATACCGGTGGCAGTATCCCGTTTGGATGAACCGGAGTATACTTATGATTTGAAAAAAGAAGATGTCGGTTATTATCTGATGGTGGGAGTGTCGCCCAAACATTTGCGTTGTTTGCCGGGTAAGGAAGTATGTGTGGTATCTAAAACCCCGGTGAAAAGGGGGAAAATAGTTGATACGAATGTTTATGAAACAGATTTTCAAAACTTCCCAAGCAAGAATCAGCCTCAGTTGATACCGGGCTTTTGGACACTGGATGGTTACAAACCTGTGGATACAGCGGAATATCCGTGGAGCGTGGATATGAGCAAAGATTATTGGATTTATGGTCAGGGCTTTAACGGAGCCAGAGGTACAGGATTGTTACAAGACCAAAAAGGTGCCCGCATGCTTTATACACCTTTGAAAGGAGCGTATGGTGATATGGAAGTGAATTTGTATGTAGACCCAACCAAGTTGGCCGGACAAGGCTTCGGGAGTGCTACGGGACAATATATGGATATCTATATAAAATTCGATACTCAAACATTGACGGGTTATGCACTCCGCATTATCCGTACAACCAAATTCAGTAATGCGGTGGATTTCTTCTTAGTTGAGTATAAAGATGGTAAGACCACTCCATTGACATCGCCTGTTTCCTCTACATGTTATCGTACCGGATGTTCTATTAACTTGAAGGTTGAAGGCGATGTGTTGACGGCACATGTAGAAACGGAAACTCCGCTTGCGCCGATACGAAGTGCAAAGTTGGTGTCTAAGGTGGATTTGGATGCACGTATTACACCCAATGCTTTTGGAGGAGTAGGAGTGCAACACACCGGTTCTTGTGGTGAAAGTACTACTATGTTGAAACATTTGAAAGTTGAATGGAAATAATATTAAAAAGAAAAGCGGTGAATCCACCGCTTTTCTTTTTAATATTATTTCTTTAAGAAGTCTGCACGCATAGGAGCGAAACAATCGATGAGGATACCCGGTTCGATACATACACAACCATGGAGTACATCGGGTTCCATATAAAGGCCATCGCCTGCTGATACCACTTTTGTTTCATCACCTACAGTAAATTCAAACTTGCCACTGGCTACATAAGTAGTCTGAGTGTGTGGGTGCTTATGTGGCGTACCTACAGCACCAACCTTTTCGAACTTAACCTTAACCAACATTACATCGTCGTTGTAACCTAAAATCTGGCGAACCACATTTTCACCTGCCGGTTCCCATTGTACATCGTTTTCGTACAAGAATACTCCGCTTTCTGTTGTCATAGTTTTCACTTCTTCTGTTTTAACTTCATTTTCACATTGTTGATTGTTCTCGGCTTTCTGTGCGCAACTTCCTAAGAATAGAGGAAGACTTAATGCACAAAGCATACTCATGTTTTTCCAAAACTTCTTCATGGCTAAAATATTATAGAATGATTAAAACTTTTCCAAAGGTAGCAATAAAAGTTGAAGTTATGTGGTATTGATTAAAATTTACACAGAAAAAAACAATTATTTTCATTCATAACTTGTAGAAAAAGGCTATTTTTGTAAAAATATCACTAAATAAGTCTTTGGTATATGAAAAACACATGGAAGAGAATCATTGGAGCTTGTTGCTTTGCGGGTCTCATGACTGGCGCTTCGGCAGGGAATGAATTGGAAAATCAAGTTTTGAAAACCATGAAAACTGCCACGCAGTTTATGATGGATAAAGTAAGTTATAATGGTGGTTTTGTTTGGGATTATCTACCCGACTTGTCACGTTCTTGGGGTGAATTGGAAGCCAAGCGTACAATGGCTTGGGTACAACCTCCCGGAACTCCGGGTATGGGACATCTGTTGTTGGATGTGTATCATGCTACCGGTGATGAATATTATTATGAAGCTGCCAAGAAAGTAGCTTATGCTTTGATTTGGGGGCAGTTGGAATGTGGCGGTTGGAATTATGTGTTTGATTTTGCCGGTGAAAACTCTTTGAAGGATTGGTATGCAACTGTCGGTAAGAATGCCTGGAGATTGGAAGAGTTCCAACATTATTATGGCAATGCGACATTTGATGATGGAGGAACGATGTTGGCTGCCAAATTCTTGTTGCGTATGTATGTGGAAAAGAATGACCCAACTTTCCGTCCGGCTTTGGATAAGTGTATTGATTTTGTTTTAAAGAGTCAATATCCAGTGGGTGGATGGCCGCAGCGTTATCCTTTGATGTACGATCACCCTTTCCGTGGCAAATCCGATTATACTTCTTTTGTAACTATGAATGATGATGTGATACCAGAAGCTACGGAATTCTTGATGCAATGTTATCAAGCTTTGGGTAGAACGGATTTGAAAGAACCTGTCCTTCGTGCCATGTATTTGTTGATAACCCTTCAACAAGGCCTTCCTTATGCCGGATGGGCAGACCAGTATTTCTTGGAAGATTTGAAACCGGCCCATGGCCGTTCTTACGAACCAAGAAGCGTAAATACAGGAACAACGGTTCGAGCCATCCGCTTGTTGTTGCAATATTATCGATTAACAGGTGATACCCGTTTCTTGTCGGGCATACCTAATGCCATTGATTTTTTGGAATCGATGAAACTCCCGGCCGAAGAAGCTGCTAAGTGGCGTCGTAAGACTAAAAGTAAGGAAGAAATTTTAGTACCCCGATTTGTACATCCCGAAACAGGGCAACCACAATATGTACATCGTAAAGGTAGTAATGTGGCGAATGGAACTTATTATATCGACCAGAACATTGAAAAAACGATAGTTCACTATAGTTCGGTGTATACGGTTAATCCTTCAGCTTTGCGTAGAAACTTAGAAGAAGTGAAGAAAATTCCACTGGAAGAGCTGACTGCCAATTCTCCATTTACACAGAATAAGTTGGTGCCTCTGGATAAATATTACACAGGAGTAAGGGGTAAGGTAGATGATGCAACGATCAAACAAACCATCAAGTCTTTGAATAAGGATGGTTATTGGCCTTCTTTATTGAGAAGTGTGTCTAATGAATATAAACCTTGTCCGGAACAACCGGCAAGTGAATCGAAAGATTTTGCTGAGACTATGGTGGGAGACGAATTTGATACTTCTTGCTATTATGCTACTGAGGATATTTCGTGTATATCAGTAAGTGTATACATTCAGAATATGATTCGTTTGGCTATGTATTTGGAAAACAATAAATAATTAAGATATGAGAATAATTACAATTTGTATAACATTCTTGGCTTTACTGGGAAACGAAATGTGGGGACAGACTACTTCACGTTATCAAGGTTATGAAATACTGAATACCATGCCTTCTTTCTATGAACAACTAAGAGCCAGCCTTACTTATCCGTTGGCTTGGGGAAAGGCTCCTGTTCAGAATTATGGTGAATGGAGAGAAACCGCCCGTAAGGCATTGCTTGATTGTATGCAACCGGCCCCTCCTGTAGCAGAGGCATTTGATATGGAAGTACTTGCTTCCGAACTGCGAGATGGTTATCAAGCGAAGAAAATATTGTTCAATGTTTCGGGGTATTCACGCGTTCCGGCTTATTTGCTGGTACCTGAAGGAAAAGGACCGTTCCCGGCTGTATTATTGTTGCATGACCATGGTGCACATTTTACGATTGGTAAAGAAAAGATGGTCCGTCCGTTTGGCGTGGATGAATTGGTCATGGAAGATGCCGATCGATGGGCAGAAGGTTGCTATGACAAGCAATATGTAGGAGATTATTTAGCAGCTAATGGATATGTAGTATTGGCGGTAGATGCCCTCTTTTGGGGAGAACGTGGACGTAAGGAGGGGGTTAGCTACGATGCACAACAAGCTTTGGCTTCCAACTTGCAACAAATGGGAATGTCGTGGGGAGCTTTGATTACCTGGGACGACATCCGTAGTGCCGAATTCTTGGCAAGTTTGCCTGAGGTGAATAAAGATAAGGTAGGAGCAATGGGCTTTTCGATGGGTGCTCATCGGGCATGGATGCTTAGTGCGGCTACGGATGTGGTAAAGGCAGGTGCTGCTGTTTGCTGGATGAATACAACCGAATACTTAATGACGTTGACCAATAATCAGAATAAAGGTGGATCTGCTTTTTCTATGATTATTCCGGGTATTCGTAATCAATTGGATTATCCTCATGTGGCTTCTATTGCATGTCCTAAACCGATGTTGTTTGTTAACGGTACGAAGGACAAACTTTTCCCTATCGAAGGGGTGAAGGATGCATATTCCATCATGAAAGAGGTATGGAAGGATCAAAAGGTAGAAGATAAATTGGTTACAAAGATTTATGAACTGCATCATTTCTGTAACAAGGAAATCCAACTGGATATATTGAACTTTATGAATGAACATTTAAAATAAGCTATATGAAAAAACGAATGAACTTACTGGCGGCATTCATGGTAATGTTGATGTTTTCCGCCTTTACTACAGAGAAAACTATAACTATCTTTATGATTGGTGATTCTACTATGGCCAACAAATCTTTGGAAGGTAATAACCAAGAACGTGGATGGGGACATGTATTAGGAGGATTCTTTTCCGAAGACATTGTGGTGGACAATCATGCAGTGAATGGCCGTAGCTCTAAAAGTTTTATAGACGAAGGACGTTGGGATGTGGTCTTGAATAAGATGAAACCGGGCGATTATGTTTTTATTCAATTTGGGCATAATGATGAAAAACCAAAACCGGACCGTCATACCGATCCGGGTACAACATTTGATGCCAACTTGAAACGTTTTGTAGAAGAAGCAAGAGCCAAGGGAGGTATCCCTGTGTTGTTTAATTCTATTGTCCGTCGTAATTTCCGTGTGAATGAGAATGCGGTAACAGACGATGATTTCAGAAAAGACAAACTTGAAGAAGCAAAGGAAGGCGAAGTCCTGATTGATACACATGGTGAATATTTGAACTCTCCACGGAATGTAGCCAAGGAATTGAATGTTCCTTTTGTGGATATGAACAAGTTGACACATGATTTGGTACAAGGTATGGGAGCTGAAGCTTCTAAGAAACTTTTTATGTGGATGCCGGAAGGTGTGTATGCCGCTTGTCCAAAGGGGCGTCAAGACAATACGCATTTAAATGTTTATGGTGCTCGTACTATAGCTAAGATAACCGTTGAGGCTATTGCCAAGGAAGTGCCAGCTTTAGCACCTTATGTACGTTATTATGATTTTGTAGTAGCCAAGGATGGTAGCGGTGACTTCTTTACTATCCAAGAAGCAATCAATGCGGTACCGGATTTCCGTAAAGATAAACGTACTACCATTTTGGTTCGTAAGGGCGCTTATAAAGAAAAACTGATTGTACCGGAAAGTAAACTGAATATATCTTTAATCGGTGAAAACGGAGCTGTGTTGACCAACGATGACTATGCTCAAAAGAAGAATTATTTTGGCGAAAATATGTCTACTTCAGGTTCTTCGACTTGCTATATTTATGCACCGGACTTTTATGCTGAAAATATAACTTTTGAAAATACAGCAGGAAGAGTAGGACAGGCGGTAGCTTGTTTTATAGAGGGAGACCGAGCTTATTTCAAGAATTGTCGTTTCTTGGGTAATCAGGATACCTTATATAATTATGGAAAGGACAGCCGCCAATATTTTGAGAACTGTTATGTAGAAGGAACTGTTGACTTTATTTTCGGATGGTCTACGGTTTTGTTTAAGGATTGTACCATTCATAGTGTGGGCGATGGTTATGTTACAGCACCAGCTACCGATAAAGGAAAGAAATATGGGTATGTCTTTGTGAATTGTAAGTTGACGGGAGCTGAAGATGCAAAAAAAGTCTATTTATCACGTCCATGGCGTCCGTATGCACAAGCTGTATATATTCAATGCGAATTAGGTAAACACATTGTTCCCGCGGGATGGAACAATTGGGGCAAGAAGGAAAATGAAAAGACGGCCTATTATGCGGAATATCAGAATACAGGTGAAGGCGCTTCAATAAAGGAGAGGGCTGCTTTTGGTCATCAGTTGAAGAATCTGGAAGGATATAATGTAGAAGAAATCCTCCTGGGTGAAGATGGATGGAATCCTGTAAGAAATGGAAATGAATTGTTGAAGAATATCAAACGATGATAAAACGAATGTTATTGACAATTGGGGGGTGGCTATCAGTTATTGGAATGCTGATGGCACAACCTAATTGTGTTCTTACCCATTATTCGTCAGAACAAGGATTGTCGCAAAATTCCATAATGAATATGGCTCAAGATAAGAACGGCAATTTGTGGTTCGCTACTTGGGATGGCATCAATCGTTTTAATGGGTATGATTTCAAAGTGTACAAGGCCAGTATGGAAAATCAATTGGCTTTGGCGAATAATCGTGTTGATTTTATTCGGGTGGACGACTATAATAGAATATGGTTGCAGACTTACGATGGACAGATTTTTCGATTGGATCAAACGACGGAAAAATTTGAACAAGTCCCATTGGGCAACGAGCGTTGTGAATACTTACGGACTTTGTCCAATGGTAACTTTTGGCTCTTGTTGAAAGGTGATGGAGCAATCAGGGTGAAAACAAATCCAGATGATTTGACTCTTACACCCACTTCTTATGCCGTGGGAAATGAGAATGGGGGCGATAGGACAAGGGTGATGGATGTCTATTTGGATCCTAAAGGGCAGGAGTGGTTATTGACTAAAAATGGATTGCTCAAAATAAAGGAAGAGCAAAGTACCTCTTATTTTGCTCAATCCGAGAAACGCAAAGGAAGCTCTTCGCAAGCTTTTTATTCGGCTTGTTGTATGAATGACACCGTATATTTTGCATCGGATAAGGGAAGAGTCTGGTGTTATTCCTTACGCGATGATATCTTTAAATTGTGGGAAATTCCGTTGGAAGACAAAATCGTGTCAATCAAGCAATTGAATAACGAGTTGTTGATAGCCACAGAAACACAAGGCGTATTGTTACATAATCCGTTTACGGGAAATAATCAATTATTCGGTCGAAAGAATGTTCCAGGATTTCCTGCCGATGCCATTCATTCTGTTTTTGTTGATAGCAAACATGTAGCCTGGTTTGAAATGACAGATTGGGGAAAGGTGATGAGATACGATTCCGACAAGAAGGATTTTAAGATTTTCCAGAAAAATGTGGAACCTCAGGGAGCTGACCGTTCTTATCCGGCCTTCCATATATGTGAAGATACTATTAACGGCAATTTGTGGGTTCACCCACAAGGAGGTGGCTTGTCATGGTATGACCGAGTTGCCGATGAATTGATACCTTTCTATAATGATCCGCTTTCTTCTACATGGAAATTTTCGAATAAACTTCATTCCATGTTGGTGGACAAGCAGGGTAATTTATGGTTTTGTACACATTCCAAAGGATTGGAAAAAGCTGCATTCTATGGTCGCCAATTCAGTATGTATCCTAAGAATAATGGGAATGACTACGATTTAAATGCGCAAACAGTGCGTTCTCTTTTCGAGGATGACAAACATCGGATATGGATGGGTAAGCGAGATGGTAGGATAGAAATTTATGATGGGATGTTCAATTATCAAGGATATTTGACTGCATCAGGAACCATTGCCAAATCAGGAACTCCGTTGGATGGGGTAGCTTATCATATCATGCAAGATTCAAAAGGAGATATTTGGGTAGCAACTAAAGGGCGAGGTGTTATCCATCTACATCCTCAAGGGGAACGGTTTGAAGTAACTTATTATGAACATGATCCTGATGACATCTATAGCTTGAGCCATAATAGTGTCTATTGGTTACACGAAGACAAGAATCATCGTATATGGGTGGCAACATTTGGAGGTGGATTGAACTATATGGAGAAATCCGCAGATGGTGATTATGTATTTATCAATTCCAGAAATAACCTGAAAGGATTCCCTATTGAACAATGTTACAGATTGCGTCATGTTACTTCCGATTCGAAAGGTAATATATGGGTGGGTAGTAGTGATGGGGTACTTCGTTTTAAAGAAAACTTCAAAAGTCCCGAATCTATCGAATTCCATCATTATGTATTAGATCCTACCAATTTCAAAAGTTTGAGTACTAATAATGTACATCATATACTTTGTACTAAATCAGGTGATGTGTACGTGGCTACATTTGGAGGTGGATTGAATAAAGTGGAACGAATGGATGAGGATGGGAATGTTTCGTTTAAGATTTACACCAAAGAAGATGGATTGCACTCGGATATTCTGTTGTCGTTGGAAGAAGATGCTGATGGTAATTTATGGATGAGTACAGAAAGTGGCTTGAGTAAATTCTTGGTAGAAGAACAGCGCTTTGAAAATTACAATGAAAGGGATTTTGATAAGAAAATCCGTTTTGAAGAAAGTACATCGTTTTGTTTTTGTAATCAATCAGTTGGTTTTGGAACAGCCAGTGGAGTACTTTATTTCTCTCCTTCAGGTATAGATAAGAGTCATTATATTCCTCCCATTTATTTGTCTGATTTAAAGATAGCCAATAAAGAAGTTCCATTAGGAGAACCGGGAAGTGCTTTGGCTAAAGCATTGAACGAAACCGACCATTTAGTGTTGTCACATGAACAGAATTTCATTACCGTGTCGTATGCTGCACTCGACTTTGTTTATCCGGAAAATATCCGATATGCATTCTTCCTGGATGGCTTTGATGAAGAATGGATTTATGTAGACAGACAACGGAGTGCCACATATACGAATTTACAGGCAGGGGACTATACCTTCCGGGTAAGATCTACCAATAGTGATGGGGTATGGGTAGATAATGAACGAATGTTGAAAGTAACTATCCGTCCTTCTTTCTGGGAGACTCCATTGGCTATTGTCGGTTATATAGTGGTTACAACTTTGATTATTCTTATTGTGGTATATATCCTTTTTACCATTTACCGGTTAAAGAATGAAGTGTCTGTGGAACAACAAGTATCGGATATCAAGTTGCGTTTCTTTACGGATATATCCCATGAACTCCGTACACCACTTACGTTGATAGCCGGACCGATTGAATTTATTTTAAAGCATGAGAAACTGCCCGAAGAAATTCGTCCTCAGTTACAAGTTGTGGAACGTAATACCGACCGTATGTTGAGGTTGGTAAACCAAATACTCGATTTCCGGAAGATTCAAAAGAACAAGATGAAACTTCGGGTAGAAAAAATAGATGCAGTCCCTTTTGTACGACGTATCATGGACAACTTTGACGGATTGGCCGAAGACCATCACATTGATTTTGTATTTGAAAGTGAAACTCCGTCATTGCCTTTATGGGTGGATGTGGATAAGTTGGAAAAGATTGTATTTAACTTACTCTCGAATGCATTTAAGTATACTCCTCAGGGAAAGATGATTACTTTGTTTGTTCATGAAAATGAGAATACAGTGGCTATTGGTGTACAAGATCAAGGTATTGGTATTCCTGAGAATAAAAAGGCATCCATTTTTGTACGTTTCGAAAATTTGATAGACAAGAATTTGTTCAACCAACAGAGTACCGGTATTGGGCTTTCGTTGGTGAAAGAACTGGTGGAACTTCATAAGGCTGCTATAAAGGTAGACAGTAAGGTGGGCGAAGGTAGTTGCTTTACAATAGAATTCCTAAAAGGAAACGAGCATTATGGAACTGATGTGGAATGGATTGTGTCTGATGATGTTGAAGTGAAAGATGCGACTAACCGGTCGGATCTGGAACTGAATGAGGAGGAAACTATAACCAATGAACATGAACGAAAAGTCTTGTTGTTGGTAGAAGACAACCTTGAACTCCGGTTCTTCTTGCGCAGTATTTTTGCATCACAATACGATGTTATGGAAGCTACCAATGGGGTAGAAGGCTTGGAAAAGGCTAAGAAGTTCATTCCCGATGTCATTATCAGCGATATTATGATGCCCGAAAAGGATGGTATAGCCATGACAAAGGAACTTCGGGAGAATTTGTCGACCAGTCACATCCCTATTATATTGCTTACTGCTAAAACCGATTTGGAAAGTAAGTTGCAAGGTATGGAAGAAGGTGCCGATGATTACATTACCAAACCGTTCAGTGCCACCTATCTGAAAGCTAAGGTAGAGAATTTAATGGTAAGACGAAGCCGGTTACAACATCTGTATCGAGCAAACTTGATGAATGAAGAAGTACCGCTGGATGAGGAAGACAAGCAGGAATCTTCACCCGAAATGTCTCAACAAGACCGTAAGTTCATGGACAATCTGTTGGAAATGATGGAGAAGAATATGGATAACGGTGATTTGGTTGTAGACGATTTGGTAAGAGAAGCAGCCGTGAGTCGTTCGGTGTTCTTCAAGAAACTGAAAACACTTACCGGTATGGCACCCATTGAGTTTATCAGAGAAATGCGTGTAAAGCGTGCAGCCCAACTGATAGAAACGGGTAATTACAGCATGACGCAAATTGCTTATATGGTGGGTATTAACGATCCTCGATATTTTAGTAAATGCTTCAAGCAATATTATGGTATGACGCCAACAGAGTATAAAGAAACAAAGAGTGAAACCAAGAATAAATAAGAATGAAAAAGTTAATTAGTTTGTTAATGATGTCGGCAGGTTTGCTTATAGGCAGTGTGCAGGCACAAGAACGCTTGCCGGAATATTTGCAGGCGGAAAAATTCACAGGAGATAAATTGCGTACCATGTTGTTTACCACAACGGTAGACCCACATTGGTTCCAACAAGGAAATAGTTTTTGGTATACTTACAAAACAAGCGAAGGAACTTTCTGGTATGTAGTAAATCCCAATACCCGAAGCAAAAGCTTGTTGTTTGACCGTGAAGATATGGCTGCGCAATTGACTGAAATTGTTAAGGACCCGTTCGAAGCCCGTCAATTACCTATCAGAAACTTGAAGGCTGGGGAAGATGGTCGTACCTTTACTTTCGAAGTGACATCTACCAAGGATGTCAAACCCAAGAACGACGATAAGAAGAAGGACAAAAAAGGTAAGAAAGAAGTCTTCTATTTCTCATACGATTATCCTACCCGTAAACTTACTCATCTGACAGATAAGGAAGAAGAACCGAAGCGATTGGCTTGGGGAACAGTCTCGCCCGACAAGAAAACGGTGGTATATGCCAAGGACTTGAATTTGTACCGCATGAGCTTTGAAGATTATCTTAAGGCTCGGAAGGACGAAAAGGATAGTACCATTGTAGAAATTCAGCTGACTACCGATGGAATGGCCGATTTTGGCTATGGCATTCCGTATAGCATATTGAATACCGACACTTTGTGCAATGGCAAACGTCGTGCGGTAAGAGGTGTCTGGTCGCCCGACTCCCGCCACTTTGTAACCGTGGTTTCCGATGATCGTGCCGTAAAGGATTTGTGGGTAATCAATGTCATGGCACAACCGCGTCCTACCCTCGAAACATACAAGTATCAGATGCCGGGCGAAAAGGAAGCGCCCG
The DNA here is from genome assembly GCA_964545265.1 of uncultured Phocaeicola sp. GTDB lineage: Bacteria > Bacteroidota > Bacteroidia > Bacteroidales > Bacteroidaceae > Phocaeicola. Next base: position 1,272 of record CAZJFI010000033.1, on the reverse strand, counting down.
TAGAACATCTCTATATCTTCGATATGGAAAACAATACCCGGAAGGAAATCAAGACTTCGGCTTATAAGGATCAAACCATCGGATTGGAATACAAGCCTATGTTGCAGAAACAGCGTGATGCTGAATATCGTCATGCTGTTTGGCAAGGAGACAACAACCGTTTCTTCCTTACTCGTAGCAGCCGTGACCTATATCGTATCGATGTATGCTCGTATACTATCGGTCAGGACTCTATCGTTCCCGTTATCGAAGAACGCATGAATACCTATCAGGAAACCCGTCGGTTGAAGGTGTTGAATGGTGGTAAGGAAATTATCCAATGGAGCGAACGCGACGGATGGGCACATCTCTATCTGTACGATGATAAGGGTAACTTGAAGAACCGTATAACTAAAGGTGCATGGCACGTGGAGGATGTATTGAAGGTAGACGAAAAAGCCCGTGTGATTTACTTTACCGCCAATGGTATGAATGCTGACGAAAATCCGTATTACGAACACTTGTATCGGGTGAATGTAGACGGAACCGGTTTGAAACAGATTACCAAGGGCGATTATTTCCATCGTTCGGAAGTGGATGATGATGCCCGCTTTGTAGTGGATAATTATTCAAGAGTGAACTCTATTCCTTGTACCGTTTTGCTGGACAATAACGGCAACAAGCTGATGACCATTCAGGAAAGCGATTTCTCGCAACTTTTGGCTGCCGGTTATCAGTTCCCGGAATTGTTCAAGGTAAAGGCCGCCGATGGTGTGACCGACCTTTATGGCGTGATGTACAAACCGTTTAATTTCGACTCTACCAAGGTATATCCTATCATTGATTATGTATATCCCGGCCCGCAAGTCGAAGCGGTTTACTATCCGTTCACCCGCATGAGTGTACGTACCGACCGTTTGGCACAAGCCGGTTTCATTGTAATCTCAGTAGGACAGCGTGGCGGTCACCCCAGCCGTTCCAAGTGGTATCATAATTACGGTTATGGCAACATGCGCGATTATCCGTTGGCCGACCATAAGTATGCCATTGAGCAATTGGCTCAACGTCATTCTTTCATCGATATCAATAAAGTAGGTATCCACGGACATTCGGGTGGTGGTTTCATGAGTACGGCAGCCATTTGCCAATATCCCGATTTCTTTAAGGTAGCCGTATCGTGTGCCGGTAACCATGACAATAATATCTATAACCGTTGGTGGAGCGAAACACATCATGGGGTGAAGGAACAAGTGAGCGAAAAGGGAGATACTACCTTTGTCTATAAGATTGCCA
>CAZJFI010000032.1:10407-13698 GCA_964545265.1 uncultured Phocaeicola sp. | reverse complement strand
GGTCTGCTTTCTGCGGTAGACAAGGTGATTGAATTGGCAGGATTATAATCATTCCACTTATCATATTCGTGTCATTCTGAGTGAAACGAAGAATCTGAATACACCACTTTATGTAATCAGATTCTTCACTTCGTTCAGAATGACACGTTTGTTTTCTTCCCATCACTCCGTCTGTTCCTCCGGCCAATTCACTAAATACAGTGTTTCCGTGGCACGGGTAAAGGCGGTGTAGAGCCAACGGAAGTAATCAGGTGAAAGCATATCTTCTGTCATATAGCCTTGGTCGAGGAAGACACGTTTCCATTGCCCACCTTGCGCCTTGTGGCAGGTTACGGCATAGGCGTATTTCACTTGCAAGGCATTGTAATGAGGATCGGCCTTCATCTTTTTCATCCGTTCTCGTTTGATGGTGATATCGGCATAATCCTCCAGGACGGAATAGAAGAGTTTGTCGTTCATTTCTTTAGGAAGAGCCGGTGCATCGGTATGAAGGGTATCGAGCAAGAGCTTCACTTCCAATTCCACATCGTTATAGTCGGGAAAACGAAGCACCACATCGGCAAAGCGGAAGCCGTACATCTCACGTTCACGACGTACCCGATGCACCACGGCAATATCGCCATTGGCAATGAAATCCATTTCCTTACAACCTTCTGCCCAGAAGTAGTTGTTCTTTGCCACCATCAGCAAGTCGCCCGTTTCAAGTTCTTCTTCCCGATAGAGAATGGAGTTCCTTATACCTTTATTATATATATTGGCACGTTTGTTGGAACGGCACACCACAATGGTGTCGTCCATACCCGCACGGTCGTAACTTTCGCCGATGGCCTCTATCAGTTCATTGCCGGGAACAACTTTCACATCGGGGAAACCCTCTACCCGGATGGGAGGAAGCGAAAAGAAATCTTCTTCGGCTATGTAACGGCGAAGTTCGGTCGCATTCCATAAAATACCCGAATCATTCATCTGGCGGACGACCTCAGTCAGCAAAGCTTCGTGTACTTCCAGCCCATAGCCTTTTAAAGCATCAACAGAAAGAGCCGGACTCTCCTCCTCGCCTACCGGCGGCAGCTGTGCCGTATCGCCAATCAACAACAACCTACACCCTACACCCGCATATACATATTGAATCAAATCGTCCAACAAACGACCGGTACCAAACATGGAGCCCGACAATCCATCGTTGGCTATCATTGATGCCTCGTCTACAATGAACAAGGTATGTTGGTGCAAGTTATCATTCACCGAAAAATTATCCATTTCATTAGAAAAATTTCGTTGTCGGTAAATTTTCTTATGAATAGTCAAAGCCGGATGACCCGCATAATGTGCAAACACCTTGGCCGCCCGTCCGGTTGGTGCCATCAACACACATTTCTGTTCCAATTGTCCAAGTGTTTTAACCAACGCGCCGACCAATGAAGTCTTTCCGGTTCCCGCATACCCCTTCAAAAGGAAAATTTCATCCGTTTTAGGGGTAAACAAGAACTCAGCCAACTTTTTTATTGCATTTTCTTGCTCCAAAGTTGGTTTATATAAAAAATTTGCCTTAATTTGCTGTCCTAAATGATTTTTAATCATATTTAATTATTAAAAAGTTCAAAGAACTGTACGTAATTAGATTTATTTATCTTATTTTTGCGATGCGAATATAAACTAAAAAAATAACATATTATCATGAAAACAGTTTTTAATATTGTATTGGCACTTTGCGCTGTCGGTTTGGTGTACGTTTGTTATGGAAGTATCATGGGTCCTATTGAATTTGACAACGAAAGAAAAGCAAGAGAGAAAGAAGTTATTGCCCGCTTGATTGACATCCGTAAGGCTCAAGTTGAATGGCGTCAGTTACACGAAGGTAAGTATACTGCTGACTTCGATAGTTTGATTGACTTCGTAAAGACAGCCAAGCTTCCGTTTGTAAAGAAAGAAGGTTCTTTGACCGACGCTCAGTTGGAAGCAGGCATGACTGAAAAGAAAGCAATGAAGATTATCGATAAGGCCAAGAAGACTGGCAACTGGAAAGAAGTTGAAAAAGAAGGTTTGATGAACTTCAAGCGTGATACTATGTGGGTATCTGTATTGGACACTATCTTTCCAAAGGGCTACAACGCTGATTCTTTGAAATATGTTCCGTTCGGCAACGGTGCAACATTCGAAATGGTTACTCGTAGCGACACAACCAAGTCGGGCGCTCCTTTGAACTTGTTCCAAGCTCAGACTCCGTATGAAACTTACATTGGCGATTTGGACAAGCAACAACTCATCAACTTGAAGGACGTTCAAAGCAAGTTGGGTAAGTACTGTGGTTTGAGAGTAGGTGACATCGAATCTCCGAACAACAACGCAGGTAACTGGGAATAAGAATGACTGGAATTGATTTTAATCAATCTGAACAACACCTATTATCCATCCGCCTGAGTGCGGATGGATTTTCTTTTTCTATCTGTCACCCTCAACAAAAGGGAGACTGTTTCTTCACAACCTATCCGGTAAATGTGTCTTGTTCCATGACGGCTAACCTCAAGGAAATGCTTGCTTCGACTGAGGCTTTTCGCCATTCTTACCGGGAAGTGAATATTCTGATAGATGCCCCACGATTTACAACCATCCCGTTCGACTTGTTTGAAGACGAACAATTAGAGACTTTATTCTATCATAACTTCTCCCGCATTGACAATGAAGCAGTTCTATGCAACATCTCCGGGAAAAGCAATACGGTTATCTTGTTTGGGATGGACAAACATACCCATTCATTACTGAACGAACATTTCCCTCATGCACGTATTTTTGCATCTGTCAGTCCTTTGGTAGAATTCTTTGCACAAGAAAGCCGATCGTCCAACCAAAAGACATTATATGCTAATCTCAAAAGGAATGCCATGGATGTAATTGGATTAGACCGGGGCAAGCTATTGTTCATGAATACGTTCAATTGCAAGCAAGTGTCCGATCGGGTATATTATCTGCTCTATGTATGGCAACAATTAGGATTCAGCCAAGAAAATGACCAACTCCGATTGGCAGGTACTAACAAGAGCCAAGAAATAGCCCAGGAAATCCAAAAGTTCTTGAGAAACGTTACCCAATGTTCATCCGAACAAGACAATATTCCATTTGACCTTAAAACCCTATTTATATGCGAGTAATCAGCGGTATATACAAACGGCGCAGATTTGATGTGCCCCATTCATTCAAGGCACGTCCCACCACAGACTTTGCCAAAGAAAATCTGTTCAACGTACTTACCAACAACTATATCGATTTTGAGGATGGTATCACCGCCCTCGA
>CAZJFI010000032.1:0-10307 GCA_964545265.1 uncultured Phocaeicola sp. | reverse complement strand
AGCATTCCTACACGCATCTTTGAAAAAGGCATCCTAAAAGAAGACGGGCTACTTGTTCTGGAGCATGGAAAAGAGAATCATTTTGAAGACGACCCTCACTTTATTGAGCGTAGAGTTTATGGTAGTGTAAACTTCTCGTTTTTCAGAGCAAAGGTGCAAACAGACGAATAACCGACTCCTGCACTTTTTGATACCAAGGACGCTGCTTCCATAGTTTGGGTGTTAACAGAACAGCGTCCTTCTGATTATTCAGAAAGACCTCTTTCAACGCAAGGGCTGAACGGCTATCGTACATAAAAGCATTCACTTCAAAATTATGTTCAAAGCTTCGGAAATCCACATTACTGGAACCTACCGTGGAAAGTATATCATCGCATACCCATAGTTTGGAATGCAAAAAGCCCTTTTCATACAGATTTATCTTAATACCCGCTTCCATCAGTTCGGCCAAGTACGACAACGATCCCAAATGCGTTATCTTGGAATCGGCTCTTGCCGGAATCATGATTCTCACATCTACACCGGCCAAAGCAGCAGTTTTCAAAGCCCAAAGAATAGGTTCTGTAGGCAACAAATAAGGTGTTTGAATATAGAGATACTTACGAGCATTAGTAATCACAACCAACAAGCCCTGCATAATATCCCGCCATCTTCCTACGGGGTCGGAAGTAACAATTTGCATCACAGCATCTCCGTAAGCCGGCATTTCCGGGAAATAAATAGATGAAGTTATCAGAGACCGATCCACAGCATACCAATCGGTCAAGAAAGCTGTTTGTAATCCATACACGGCTTTTCCTTTCACCCGAAGATGCACATCACACCAGTTTCCCCACGACACACCATCTACATACCGTTGGGCTATATTCATACCTCCCACAAAACCTACACAACCGTCTATTACTGTAATTTTTCGATGATTTCGATAATTCACCTTACTGGTAAAAAGCGGAAAACGTACTTTTAGGAACCCCCTTGTCTCTATTCCTTCTCCACGCATAGTTTCCACAAACTGGTTGGGCAATTTCCAACACCCTACATCATCATAAATAAATCGGACTTCAACACCTTCTTTCGCCTTCTTGATTAAAGCATCACGTACCTTATTCCCTGTAGCATCATCCTCAAAAATATAGAATTCCATGTGAATATGATGCTTGGCCATTGCTATTGCTTCCAACAAAGCATGCACCATGTCCTTTCCCGCTGTATAAATAGTCATATCATTTCCACCAAAAGGCAACGCATGGTTCACATTATAGAAAAAGCGCATGGCCTGATGCTGTTCATCCATCAAAGCAAAGGATTGTTGTTGCTGAAACTCCTCCATGGGATGCTTCAGTAAATGTACATACCCCTTCTTACTTATTAATTTCTCCTTACGCACATCCCGACCGAAAAAATAATAGAATACGAGTCCCACAAATGGAAGAAAAGCGAGAATCAGTACCCACGACAAAGTCTTTACCGGGTTCCGATTATCCAATATCACCACAATTATGGTTGTCAATACCATCAAGAGGTACAATAGTCCTATAACGGTAGAGAAAAAGCCACCAAACATACTTTCCATACCAAACATATCTATACAGCAAACATATAAAAAAAATCCCAACCTATAACAATGATAGGTTGGGAAAAGTTATTTGCTATTAAAAAATTAGAACGGACGTCTACCACCGCCCATACCTGGGCCACCCATTCCTGGGCCACCCATTCCCGGGCCACCAAATTCTGATTCTCTACGATTCTTCATCATATCACGCGCTTCCTTGCTTCCGAAAATGTTCAAGCGATAGATTACACGTACCATGCCGTAGCTATTCACACCATTATAAGTGTAGACCGAACGACCTGTTGATGTCAACGAACGAGTGATATTGCTTTGTTCTTTCAAAATATCGTTCCATTCCAAGCTCAAAGTCAATGCACCTTTCAAGAAACTCTGTGCCACTTGCGCATTCCAAATCAGCTCATTCTTATTCATGCTGGCATCCGAATAACCACGACGTGCCTGATTGGTTATATTCGTAGAAATGGTTGTACCCCAAGGAGCATAAAGCTGCACATTACCACCATAAGAGAAGGTATAAGGCTCCTGATTATTCTCCGGATTCAGTTTGTCTTTTTCGAATGTATAGTTGATACTGCCATTCACTCCTACCTCCAACCAATCGTTACGATATCTGGCACCCAAGCGTTCGCCCAAAGTCAAATCGGTGGTCGTATTCTTCTGAGCATCCATCATTTCTCCGGTAGTAATATAACTAACATTGTTTGCATATCTACCATTGGTAAAGGTCTCGATGGTAAACTTCGGATTGGCCTTCAAAGCAGTATTCATACCGAACATTCCAAACACATTCCAATTACCATTAATGTTTTCCGGCATTGTAGTCCATCCCCCTGTTGTTTCATTATATTTACGGATGTTACTGATGGAATTTTGAGTAAACGAACCGCTAACATGTGAGAATATACCACGTTGTGCATCCATATTAAAGGTATTGAAACGAAGTTCCAAATTGTGCGAGAACGAAGGCTTCAAGCCCGGATTACCGGTACGGATGTTCAATGGATTGGAGTCATCGGTAATAGGCAACAAATTTTCCATGCTGGGTGAACTGCTTCGTCCACGATAGGAGAAGCGTAACTGTGTCTGTCTTTCAGGCTGATAACGGAAATCTACTTCCGGAGAGAAATTGAATACATTACGGGTGGTATCCACTTGGTAAGTTCCTTTTTGATAAGACATTTTTGTAGTTTGCGGACGGAACGCAACACCTGCCGACAAACGCCAAGTTTGTCTGATAATACGCAACATTACACGGGCATTGTGCTCAAAAGTCTTATATTCAGCATACTTACTTTGATCCGGATCCAACCAGGTATTCGAGAAATCATTCGGGAGAAGTCCAAGTGCAAAATTTAATCTGTCTGCTGCATTCATCAAGTCATAAGTAGAATTGTCACTTTCATTATATCCATAATTAAAGCGATAACTGAACTGCAAATATACTTTCTCTGCCAATGGTTCGCTATAACTTACTTCGGTTCCCAAAGTATAACTATTAGTTGGAGTCGTAATATAACGACGAATGGTATCTTCATAGAAGGTAGGGACACCATCTACTGTACTATAATAGCGTGTCTGGTTATTGGAATAACGATCACTTTCACTATCACCATAACTACCAATCAAACGAAGTGTTACGTTACGTCCCTCATTGTTCAGCTTACGGGTCAATTGCATATTGGCATTGGCCGACAAGGAATTGCTTTCCGACAAAGAGCCCACCTTAGATGCATTCACACGAATAGCATCCAATTCATTATTGTTTTCCGAATCAAAATCCAAATAATTGTTAGGATCAGCCACTACCGCATAGGGGTCTGAATTAAAAGTAGCCGACAATGAATTGGAACCACTATCAGTATCCCCCCACGTGAAATTACCACGCATAAAGAAAGTAGTCATACTATCCGGTCTCCATTCCAAACGCATATTAGCATTCACATTCTGGTTCTTATTACGACTCCAACCATTTGAATTAGAGAAAGAACTGTTGCCCGTGGGAAGGAAATTTTCTACCTGTCCAACGTTCTGTGCATCCACATCCTGATAATTATATCTCACACTGGCTCCAAATTCCACTTTTTCTCTTTCCAAGGCATAGTTCACACCCAACTCTTTATCGGCAGACAACCCGTTGTTTCTTCTCCAACGAGGGCCACCACCTCCACCAAAACGCATATTATTCACATTATTCGCTCTGGCAATAATAGAGAACTGGTCGGCATTCTTACCATGACTTGCAAAACGGTTAATGTTTGCATTAGCCGAATAACGGTCTTCTGTACCTATACCGGCATCAAAATTACCTATCCATCCTTGGTTCATACCTTTCTTTACGGTCAAGTCGAGAACGGTTTCTTCTTCACCATCGTCAATACCGGTAATACGGGCATTGTCCGACTGACGGTCATATGCATTAATCTTTTCCACCATATCGGCAGGCAAATTCTGCAAACCGGTCTTTACATCACCCCCAAAGAATTCCTTACCATCCACCAACAACTTGGAAATGGACTTACCGTTAAGTGTTACATTACCGTCATCATCCACTTCTGCACCGGGAATCTTACGAACCAATTCTTCCAAGGCGGCACCTTCCGGGGTACGATAAGCCGAGGCATTATATCCCAAAGTGTCTCCGGAAACAGTTACAGGAGGAGCTTCGGCAGTAACCACCGCTTCGCTCAACATCACGGCATCCGAAGCCAATGCAATCTTACCCACATTCACTGTCGGTTTGGATAAAGCAAGCTGCATCTCTTTCATATAAGAGACATAACCCACAAAAGATACTTTCAGTACATACTTACCCGGACGAGCTTCGAGACTGAATCTACCACTGTTGTTTGTTACATTACCTGTTGCCATCGTACTGTCTGGCAACGAAAGCAATTGCACTGTAGCTTGCATAACGGGCGAGTTATCATCCTTATCGATAACCGTACCGCTTACTGTAACACGCCCTTTTGTCTGGGCAAACGAAACTGCTGAACCAATACCAATCAGCAACACAAAAATTAAAAACTTCTTCATTATTATAATTATCTTCTTTTTACCAATGAAAATCAGTCAACGTCCTTTGGACACTCTTAAAACCAAAAAGTTTAAAGCAGGAATTACTTAAATTTTGTATAAATCGACCAATCCGCTGATTTTGATTGCAAAATTAGGTATTTCTTTACATAGTAAAGGTATTATTTTTACATTTTTAGTAAATTTGCAGCCAAACTTTTGAATTATGAGCAAACAACAAGTGATTATTTGTGACAATCTGAACGAGAATCTGAGTACGGCCATCAACCAATGCCCGCACGACAAGCTGTTCGTCCTGACCGACGAGCACACCCGCCAGCTATGTCTGCCTGTCATTTCTAATTTTGATTGCATGAAAGATGCCATCGAAATATGTATTGGTGCCGAAGATGTAAACAAGACTTTAGAAACATTGGCCAGCGTATGGAAAGCGTTGGGCGACCAAGGAGCTACCCGCCATTCCCTAATGATAAATTTAGGAGGAGGTATGGTTACCGATTTGGGAGGCTTTGCCGCCTCTACTTTTAAAAGAGGTATCAAATACATCAATATTCCCACCACCTTGTTGGCTATGGTCGATGCCTCGGTAGGCGGAAAGACCGGCATCAACTTTAATGGCTTGAAAAACGAGATAGGTGTCTTCTCACCGGCCGAATATGTACTTATCGATACCGAATTCTTGAAATCTCTCGATACATACAATCTGCTTTCCGGATATGCCGAAATGTTGAAACACGGAATCATCAGCACTACCGAACATTGGGCAGAACTTTTGAATTTCGATATGAACCGTATTGATTATCCTGTCCTACAAACATTAGTGGCACATTCGGTACAAATCAAGGAAGATATTGTAGAGCAGGATCCCTTTGAAAAAGGTATCCGTAAAGCCTTGAATTTAGGGCACACCGTAGGCCATGCCTTCGAAAGTCTGGCTTTGGAAACCAATCACCCTGTTCTTCATGGGTATGCCGTAGCATGGGGTATTGTCTGCGAACTTTATTTCTCCCATCTCAAGGTAGGATTCCCCAGCGACAAACTCCGTCAAACAGTTCGATTCATTAAAGAGCACTATGGAGTTATGCCTTTCGATTGCAAGCAATACGAACGCTTGTACGAATTCATGACCCACGACAAGAAGAATAGTGCGGGCGTCATCAACTTTACACTGATGGGCGAGATTGGTGATATCCGAATCAACCAATCAGCAAATAAGGAAGAAATTTTTGAAATGCTCGATTTCTATCGGGAAGCAATGGGGTAAGGATAAAATAAAAAAGAAGCTGTACCCCAATAGGATTCTACTATAAAAGTGTCATCCTGAGCAATGCGAAGGATCTGGATACATTCACTTTATGCTTTCAGATTCTTCACTTCGCTCAGAATGACATAAGAAGTGATTCATACTGGAATCTCTTTATTTATCCTCCTATTTTGCAATCAAATCCGTAAGATTTGAACAGTTCCACACAATGTTCCTGCCATTCTTGCGAAGGAGTGGACATTACCAGTTCATCCGGATTATAATCGGTTCCCAATCGTTTGTGCTTACCTATACCTATATCATGATAAGGCAAGATATTCACTATTTCGGGTGGAGTGGGAAGTTCTTTCAAGAACTCGGCACAACGAGTAATATTCTCCTCATCGGCATTTACTCCCTCAATCAACGGAATACGAATCCAATAACGAGCTCCCTTTTCGGCTATCAACCGGATATTCTTCAATATAGGTTCATTGGGAACGCCCGTATATTTTTGATGCAGGACACTGTCCATGTGCTTCATGTCCACCATAAAGAGATCAGTATGCGGAAATACCTTTTCTACTGTAGTTTCCGAAGCATAGAGTGTCGTATCCACCGTACGATGAAGTCCACGACGTCCCAATTCCTGTAATATTTCTATCAAGTAATCAGGGTGCATCAATGGTTCACCCCCACATAAGGTTACCCCTCCCCCACTGGTTTCCATCACCAGACGGTCTTTCTCCACCAAGTTCATCAGCTGGTCCATAGAATATTCCTTACCGGCCATTTCCAATGCTAATGTAGGACATTCTTCCACACATTTTCCGCAATGCGTACACTCGGCGGTCTGTTTGATTCCATCGGGGGTAAGCACCAACCCATGTTGGGGGCACATTTCCACACACGTCTGACAGCCGATGCATTTCTTCTTGACATACATCTTCTGCTGACGGCTTTCCAATCCTTCAGGGTTATGACACCACACACAACGGAGCGGACATCCCTTCATGAACAAAGTCACACGGATACCCGGCCCGTCGTTAATGGCGAAACGTTTAATATCAAAGATATACATGCTTAGAATTCTTCATTTTCAGTACGTGCAATGATTTCGTTCTGAAGTTGTTCGGTCATATCATTGAAATAGTCCGAATAACCGGCCACACGTACCAACAAGTCCTTATAATCTTCCGGTTTCTTCTGTGCATCGAGTAAAGTTTGAGTATCGACAATGTTGAACTGTACATGGTGACCACCCATCTTGAAATAAGCACGGATCAACGATACCAACTTGTCGAGGTCTTCTTCACGCTTAAGCAAAGCAGGAATGAAACGCATGTTCAACAAAGTACCACCCGACTGAGTCTGGTCAAGCTTACCAAGCGACTTGATAACCGATGTAGGTCCGTTGGTATCGGCACCATGAGCCGGAGAAGTACCATCGGAAATAGCGAAGTGTGCCAAACGACCGTTCGGAGTAGCATGACAAACGCTTCCGAAGTAATTATGACAAGTGGTAGAAAGCATGTTCAACTGAGTTTCACCACCACGGGTATTGGGATGTCCCTTAATGGCCTTCACCAAATCTTCGTATACCTTCACGGCAATGGTATCAGCATATTCATCATCATTACCAAAGAACGGAGTACGGTTCATGATGTACTGACGCATCTTTTCATGGCCTTCAAAATTGGCCGCAACTGCTGTCAACAATTCATCCATGGTGTAACGCTTGTCTTCGAACACATGCTTCTTGATGGTAGCGAAACAGTCGGTTGTAGTTCCCAAACCGGTACATTGTATATAAGTGGTGTTGTAACGAGCGCCACCATTATAATAGTCCTTACCCTTGGTAATACAGTCATCAATGAAGAGCGACAAGAAAGTAGCCGGAGCATACAAGGCAAACATACGTTCAATGTAGTTGTTTACCGAAAGTTTCAAGTTCACAAAGTGCAACATCTGCTTGTGATAAGCCTCATACAATTGTTCGTATGATGTGAATGTACGCGGGTCACCGGTTTCCAAACCAAGCTTCTTGCCCGAATTGGGGTCCCAACCGTTATTCAAGGTAATTTCCAGAATCTTCGGAGTATTCAAGTAACCGGTCAATACATAAGCTTCCTTACCGAATGCACCTACTTCGATACAACCCGAACAACCGCCTTCACGTGCATCTTCCAAGCTCTTTCCTTGGTTTACCAATTCCTGCACATAGCAATCAGGGTTGAATACAGATGGATAGCCATGGCCCTGACGGATAACACGACAGCCGGCCTTTACAAACTCATCGGGTGTCACTTCGGCCACGTGGATAGAAAGTCCCGGTTGCAATTCATGCAATTCTTCCTGAATTTCGAGGATGATGAACGAAAGTTCGTTGCTACCGTCCTTACCGTCACGGGTTACACCACCGATATTGATATTGGTAAAGTCATTGTATGTACCCGATTCGAGGGCTGTAATACCTACTTTCGGAGGAGCCGGCTGGTTGTTGAACTTAATCCAAAGGCAAGAAAGCAATTCCTTGGCCTTTTCGCGGGTCAAAGTACCATCGGCAATGCCTTTCTGATAGAACGGCCACAAGTGTTGGTCAATGTGTCCCGGGTTCATGCTGTCCCAACCATTCAATTCGGTTACGGTACCCAAGTGTACGAACCAATACATCTGGATGGCTTCGTGCAAATCGCGTGGAGCATGAGCCGGTACCCAACGACATACATCGGCAATCTTTTCCAATTCAGCCTTACGTTGCGGATTGGTTTCTTCGGCAGCCATCTTTTCGGCCAATTCGGCATGACGTTCTGCAAATATAATAGCAGCATCACAAGAGATGTCCATCGCACGGAGTTCTTCCTGCTTGTCGGTAGCCTCAGGATCATTGATAAAGTCCAGTTTTTCCAACTGTTCCTTGATCAGTTCCTTTACATCCAGCAAACCACGTACATAAAGTTTTCCGTCCATCGTAGTATGTCCGGCAGCACGTTGTTCCATAAATTCTGTGAACACCCCTGCATGATAAGCTTCACGCCATTCTTCCGATACATGATTGAAGATACGTTCACGTTGTGTACGTCCTTCCCAATAAGGAATCACCACTTTTTCGTATGTATCGATATCTTCCTGCGAAATAAGATAAGGTTGCAATTCACGGGTATTCAGTGTATGCAAGTCTTCTACGGTATGGCAAGTCAGTTCCGGGAAAGTAGGTACCGCCTTGGGCTTCGGTCCACGTTCGGCTACAATCAGTTCATCCTCACCAATATAGATAGTCTTTTTCTTACAGATTTCAAGGAAGTTCATGGCACGTAGCACGGCATTGGGATACTTTCCATAATTTTCCTTATAGAAAGCCGTTTCGATAAGTGCACGTTCAATGGTCAATGTAGTGGGAGTTTCCACACTCTGCTTGCGCAAGCGTTTGATACGTTCATTCATTCCCCCTTCGTTTTCGGGATATTGAAGCGCAAAGTTCATCTTGCTGTTTGCTGCACGATGGGCAGTTTTCATTTCTTCCATATTTATTCAATAATTAGTTAACAACATTCTTTATTTAAACATGCAAATATAAGATTTTATTGCATATCCCCTTACTCATTTCGCTAACAATATTATCCATTTGAAAGAAAAATCGTCCAAAGTGTTGCAGATTCAAAAATAAAACGTACCTTTGCACACGCAATTCGGGATGTAGCTCAGTCCGGTTAGAGTACACGTCTGGGGGGCGCGAGGTCGCTGGTTCGAATCCAGTCATCCCGACTGAAAGAAAAGCATTGATAATCAAAAGTTATCGATGCTTTTTCTTTTTTATCCCATTTCATCGAAGAATTAACTACATAACTATTGCGTTTAAGAAAAGAATGACTACCTTTGTCAAGAAAGGTTATATTAGAAACAATATGGGCTCAATATTTATTATACAAGGCATTTTGATTTATATCTATGCCTTTGACCACAATCCACCACATATCCATGTAAAAAGTGGTGATGGTGAATTTACAATTACTATCAAGGATAGGATTGTAGAAGGCAAAGCCAGGTCCAAGACTATCCAACTTGTCAACAGCTTTATGGATGAGCATGAAGAAGAAATCATGGAAATTTGGAATAAAGCTCAAAGAGGTGAGAAAATCAATAAGATTAGAAATTAAAAACAGAATATTATGCTGAAAGTTACAGACGTTGATTATTTGGGTAAGTACACCCTACTTTGCACATTCAGTACAGGAGAAAAGAAGAAAGTGGATTTAACTCCATTACTCCAATATCCTGCATTTGAAGAATTGAAAGACGAAAAACAATTCATCCAGTTCGGATTGGATGGTACAATATTCTGGGCTAATGGAGCAGATATAGCACCGGAATATCTATATGATAACGGAATGTTGGAAAATTGACACAAGAAGAAGCTATAGCAATCGCAAAGAAATACAAGGAAATGGTAGCCGA
>CAZJFI010000031.1:0-13832 GCA_964545265.1 uncultured Phocaeicola sp. | reverse complement strand
AAAGGTGGGTGTGTCGGAATACGCATCCACTTTTTTACATTTATGACACACCTCCCTTTTTGTTTTATAAGGGGTAGATACAAAAAAAGTCTGCCATGCTTTCGCATTCAGACTTTCCTTCTTTCTAATAACCTTTTGGGGTTATTCAGCAACCTTTGTGGAGTCACAACAAGCTTTTACTGAATCAGCGCAGCAATGCTTTGTTGAATCTGAACAAGTCTTTACTGAATCACTGCAAGCCTTAGCACCACAGCATTCTTCTACAGCAGCGTTTTCAGTCTGGTTGTTGGCTGCCTTGTTACCGCAAGAAGCGAAAGAAACAGCTACAAATGCTACGAACAAAAATACTAATTTCTTCATTTTTTTTGTCTTTTTAATCTGTAAAACAATAGTTTTCTCTAAAAACGGTGCAAAATTATATGTTTTTTTGATAAGTTGTATACAAATAGGAACTTTTTTTATTATTTTCGTGATGTCTGATGTTATTTTATATAAATAAGGATGTGATAGGTTAATACCTATTTAATTCTTTTACTTTCATTTCGCCAATCCATTATTTGTATTTACCTTTGTTGCATAAATAAGGAAAATTATGATTGATACGTCTGTGTTTCAAGATAAGAAGGCGGTGTATTACACGTTGGGATGTAAACTGAATTTCTCGGAAACTTCTACCATTGGCAAAATGCTGAAGGAGGTAGGAATACGAACTGTGCGTAAAGGGGAGAAGGCTGATATATGTGTGGTAAACACTTGCTCGGTTACGGAAGTTGCTGATAAAAAATGCCGTCAAGCTATCCATCGGTTGGTGAAAAATCATCCAGATGCTTTTGTTGTAGTAACGGGGTGTTATGCGCAATTGAAGCCGGAGCAAGTTGCATCGATTGAAGGAGTGGATGTTGTGTTAGGAGCCGAACAGAAGGGTGACTTGATGAAATATTTAGGGAATTTAGTAAAGAATGATAAAGGTGAAGCAGTAACCAGTGCATTAAAAGATATTCGTAGTTTTTCACCTTCTTGTTCTCGGGGTGATCGTACCCGTTATTTCTTAAAGGTTCAAGATGGCTGTGATTATTATTGTTCGTATTGTACTATCCCGTTTGCACGTGGGCGTAGCCGAAATGGACGGATAGCTGATTTGGTAAAACAGGCGTATCAAGTCGTAGCTGAAGGTGGAAAGGAAATTGTAATTACAGGGGTGAATATCGGAGATTTTGGAAAGTCTACGGGTGAATCTTTCTTTGATTTGATTAAAGAATTGGATAAGGTGGAGGAAATTGAAAGATATCGTATTTCGTCTATTGAACCCAATTTGTTAACTGATGAGATTATTGAGTTTGTTGCTCAATCAAGGGCTTTTATGCCCCATTTTCATATACCTTTACAAAGTGGTTGTGATGAAGTTCTGAAATTGATGCGCCGTCGATACGATACTGCCTTGTTTGCTCATAAGATAAAGAAGATAAAGGAAGTTATGCCTCACGCTTTTATAGGTGTAGATGTTATTGTGGGAACTCGTGGCGAAACGGAGGAATATTTTAATGCTACTTATGAATTCCTTAAAGGCTTGGACGTAACACAATTGCATGTATTTAGTTATTCGGAACGTCCTGGTACTCAAGCTTTGAAGATAGATTATATTGTGGCGCCAGAGGAAAAACACCGTCGTAGTCAATTGTTGTTGAATTTGTCAGATGAGAAAACACATGCTTTTTATGCGTCCCATATAGGTAAAGAAGCATTGGTATTGATGGAAAAATCCAAGGTGGGTAAACCTATGCATGGATTTACGGCAGATTATGTCAGGGTGGAATTGGAACGTAATGATAGTTGGGATAATCAGTTGTTAAGTGTACGTATGGGTGAATTTAATGAAGATGGAACGGCTTTAAAAGGCTATATTATATCGTGATTATGAATAAAGTTTCGGTGGTTATCTTAAATTGGAATGGCGAGGAAATGCTTCGTCGTTTCTTGCCTTCGGTTGTAGAACATTCGATAGGTGAAGGAGTGGAAGTTTGTGTGGCGGATAATGGTTCGACCGATGCTTCTGTTCAGATGCTCCGTGCAACTTTTCCAACTGTCCGATTGATTGAATTGGATAATAATTATGGTTTTGCTGAAGGGTATAATCGTGCTTTGGAACAGGTTGAAGCTGAGTATGTGGTATTACTGAATAGTGATGTGGAGGTAACTCCTCATTGGCTTGACCCTTTGGTGAATTTTATGGATGAACATCCAGAGGTAGCTGCATGTCAACCAAAATTGTTGAATCAACGGAATAAAAGCTATTTTGAATATGCTGGTGCCGCTGGTGGATATTTAGATAAATATGGCTATCCTTTTTGTAGGGGACGAATATTTGAAGTGGTTGAGGAGGATAAAGGTCAATATGAAACAATCGAAACTGTTCTTTGGGTGAGTGGTGCTGCTATGTTTATTCGTTTGAGGGATTATCAAAATGTAGGAGGATTGGATAAGGACTTTTTTGCTCACATGGAGGAAATAGATTTGTGTTGGCGATTAAAAAGTAGGGGTAAAGAATTAGTGTATGTTCCTCAAAGTAAAGTATATCATGTTGGTGGAGCAACATTGAATAAAGATAATCCAAGGAAAACATTACTGAATTTCCGTAATAATCTGTTGATGCTTTATAAAAATCTTCCGGATTCGGAACTGAATTCTGTTCTTCGTGTTCGTAGATGTTTGGATATTTTGGCAGCCTTGGTCTTTTTCCTAAAAGGGGAAAGGGGTAATGCTCGGGCGGTATTTCGAGCACGGAATGAATTTCAGAAGATGGTTGGTCTATATAAGTCGGTTCGTGAAGAAAATATGCGACAGATGGTCGTGAAATCCATCGGACAACGAACGTCATATAGTATTCTTTGGAAATTTCATGTATGTGGTAAGAAAATCTTTACTCAATTATAATTTTTAGCGGATATAATGAACGGAAACACCGATGCTTTTTCCGCATGCTCCCATTGGAGGATTTTCTTTAGTTAACGAAATGTCTATTTCTTCTATAGAAGGGAAATTCTGAAAAAGCTTGTGTGCTATTCGCTCGCATACGTGTTCCAGTAATTGTGAAGGTATTTTCATTTCTTCCTTTACGACCTGATAGACATCTGCGTAGCTGACAGTTTCTTTTAAATCGTCTGTTTGAGCAGCTCGACTGAAATTGGTTTTTAATGATAAATCAATATAGAAATTTGCACCCACTCTGTTTTCTTGTGGGTTTACACCATGAAAGGCATACAATTGTATGCCTTTCATTTGTATATACATGTCTGTTGCTTTCATCCTTCTATCCACATCTTGAGGTTCCACAATTCTTACAGATGAGGCAACCTTCTTGATAAACTAAGGTTTCTTGTCCGCAATTGGGGCACTTTTGTCCTTCTGCCTTTGTACCGTCTATTACGTATTTCTTTAAAGCGCGTTCTACACCGTTTTTCCAAGTATTGATACTTTCGCTATCCAACTGCAAAGAATCAATCAATTTAATAACACGGTCGATAGGCATACGCCAACGGAGCACTCCTGAAATCAGCTTGGCATAGTTCCAGTATTCTTTGTTAAACTTTTCAGACAAACCTTCGATGGTGGTCTTGTATCCACGTTTGTTTTCAAATTGGAAGTCGTAATGTTTGTAACCGTCCTCGTCTATGTTCTTGATAATTTTACCGCAGGTAACAGACTTGGGTAACAAGATTCCTTCTTCATCGTCTTGCAAACCGGTGAAGATTTCGTAAGGATGACCATCAAGCAAACCAACGAAGGCTACCCACTTTTCTTTGTTGTTCTGAAAACGTACAACGTCTGCGTCAAGTACTTTTGGACGAACTTCTACTACATCCGGTTGTTTGCAGATAGGTATTTCTTGCTTTTTATTGTCGCTCTTTGTTGAGATAAGAACACCAGCACGTGAGCCATCGCGATATACGGTACATCCCTTACAACCTGATTTCCATGCTTCTACATATAAACGGTTTACGAGCACTTCGTCCACGTCATTTGGAAGATTGATGGTTACGCTAATAGAGTGGTCTACCCATTTTTGAATTCTACCTTGCATCTTGACTTTCATGAGCCAATCCACATCGTTGGATGTTGCTTTGTAGTAGGGTGACTTTTCTACTAACTCATCGATTTCTTCTTGTGTGTAACGTTTGTTGGTGTCATAACCGTTTGTTTTCATCCAAGTCAAGAACTTGTGGTGATAAACAATGTATTCTTCAAAAGCATCGCCTGTTTCATCTACAAAATCCACATGAACTTCGGGATCATTTGGATTAACCTTTCTTCTTCTTTTGTAAACAGGCATGAATACAGGCTCTATACCTGAGGTAGTCTGTGTCATCAAGCTGGTTGTACCGGTCGGTGCAATAGTCAAACAAGCAATGTTACGGCGACCGTGCTGTTTCATTTCTTCGTACAATGCAGGGTCAGCTTCCTTGATTCTATTTACGAATGGGTTGTCTTTTTCGCGTTCCCAATCATAAATAGCGAATGCACCACGTTCCTTGGCCATGTTTACGGAAGAACGATAAGCTTCCAATGCAACCATTTGGTGTACTTTTTCAGAGAATGAAGTGGCTTCTTCGGTTCCATATCGGAGTCCCATAGCAGCAAGCATGTCTCCTTCGGCTGTAATACCTACACCGGTACGGCGACCTTGCCCACTCTTTTGGTATATCTTTTCCCACAAATGTCTTTCTGCTCCTTTTACTTCTTCACCTTCAGGATCGGATTCGATCTTTTCCATGATCTTTTCAATCTTTTCCAATTCCAAGTCGATGATGTCGTCCATAATGCGCTGGGCTAATCCTACGTGTTTCTTGAAGAGGTCAAAATCGAAATAAGCTTCTTGGGTGAACGGATTGACAACGTATGAATATAAGTTAATGGCCAGCAAACGACAAGAGTCATATGGACAAAGTGGAATTTCACCGCAAGGATTGGTAGATACGGTGCGGTAACCTAAATCGGCATAGCAGTCGGGTACAGATTCACGAATGATGGTGTCCCAGAATAAAACTCCAGGTTCTGCTGATTTCCATGCATTATGTACAATCTTTTCCCACAAGGCTTTAGCGTCTATTTCTTTCTTAACTTTTGGATCATTAGAATAGACTGGGTATTGTTGGGTGTAAAGGGTACCTTCTGTGGCAGCTTTCATAAAGTCGTCATCCAACTTAACAGAAACATTAGCGCCTGTTACTTTTCCTTCGGTCATTTTGGCGTCAATGAATGATTCTGAATCCGGATGTTTAATAGAAACACTGAGCATTAATGCACCACGACGTCCATCTTGAGCTACTTCGCGAGTAGAGTTTGAATAACGTTCCATAAAAGGGACTAAACCGGTGGAGGTCAAAGCAGAGTTCTTTACTGGAGAACCTTTGGGTCGGATATGTGACAAGTCGTGTCCTACACCACCGCGGCGTTTCATTAGTTGAACTTGTTCTTCATCAATGCGAATGATGGCTCCATAAGAGTCTGCTTCTCCATCCATACCAATTACGAAACAGTTGGACAAAGATGCTACTTGAAAATCGTTTCCAATACCTGTCATCGGACTACCTTGTGGAACGATGTACTTAAAATGGTCGAACAACTCAAATAGTTGTTGTGCGCTCAACCCATTTTGATATTTAGCTTCAATACGGGCTATTTCATTGGCTAAGCGCCAATGCATATCTTCCGGAGATTGTTCGTAGATTTTCCCGAAAGAATCTTTCACTGCATATTTGTTAACCCAAACTCTTGCAGCAAGCTCATCGCCTTTGAAATATTCCAATGATTTTTCAAAGGCTTCTTCGTAGGAATACGTTTGCTTTTCCACTTTTATTATAATATTTAAATTGTAAACTTGTCTGTTTTTTTGTAGAAGTGACGGTGTTTACTGATAAATGTTTTGGCAAAGCTATGAATACTTTTTTGAATAACAAAATAATTGGCAGGTAAGTTTTCAACAAAATTAAAGTTTTCCATTTCTAAATTATATATTGTTGATTGTTAGCAAATTAGAGTTTTTCTGTTTTTTAAAAGTTTACCAAAAAGAAAAACTTTACACTTGGTTGGACTCTTTGTTGTTTGTGAATGGGCTTAATTTGGTTGTGTTTTCTTTTCTGAAGTTGGAGATTATAGAATTGTTTTATATCTTTGCACCTATATATAATAGTAATGTTATGGAATGTATTAAGAATCGTAGAACCATTCGTAAGTATAAGCACCAGGAAGTGCCAGCCGGTTTGTTGAATGGATTGTTGGAAGAGGCCTTTCGAGCTTCGACTATGGGAAATATGCAACTTTATAGTGTAGTCGTAACTCGTGATATGGAAATGAAAAAGAAATTGTCGCCGGCACATTTTAATCAACCGATGGTGGTGGAAGCTCCGGTTGTATTGACATTCTGTGCGGATTTCAACCGTTTCAGTAAGTGGTGTCGTTGTCGGCAGGCTGAACCTGGTTATGACAATTTTCTTTCGTTTATGAATGCGGCTACCGATGCATTGTTGGTAACTCAAAACTTTTGTACTTTGGCCGAAGAAAAAGGATTAGGAATTTGTTTCTTGGGTACTACCATTTATAATCCAGATCCTATCATTGAACTACTTCGTTTACCTGAATTGGTTATTCCTGTAGCAACGATTACAGTCGGTTATCCGGATGAGTCTCCAACTCAACCCGATAGATTGCCGTTGGAAGGTTTGTTGCACGAAGAGATATATTGTGATTATACGCCAGAAGATATTGATCGTATTTATGCATACAAGGAATCATTGCCCGAAAACCAGCATTTTATAGAAATAAATGCCAAGGAAACGTTAGCCCAGATTTTTACAGACATTCGTTATAAGAAAACCGATAATGAATATATGTCTGAATCGTTGATGCGTACATTGGAACGACAGGGATTTTGATAGATAGGTGTGGCGATGAAAAGTAATTGGCGTGTTATTCTAATAAACCTTAAGAATAACACGCCAATTATGTAGAAGTGAAGTTTTGCTTTTTTATCTCTGTCTGATAGAGTTTTCTATTTCTTCGAGTTCTGCTTTGAAAGATTTGTCTACATCCACTAAATCTTTAACCATCTTGCAAGCATGGAGTACAGTGGCATGATCTCTATTGCCAATTAACTGACCTATCTTGGAAGAAGAGTGGTCTGTATGTTTTTTAGCTAAATACATGGCAATTTGTCGAACTTGTACAATCTCTCTCTTGCGAGTTTTGGTATGAATGCTTGCTTCGTCCAAATTATAATGAGCGCAAACCTTTGAGATGATTTTGTCGATGGTTACAGGTTTGTTTTCATTGCGAATAGCTTTGCGGACAATTCGTTGAGCCAAATCCATATCAATCTCCCGTTTGAAGAGAATGGATTGTGCTAAAAGAGAATTGACAATGCCTTCCAATTCACGCACACTGTCACTTATATTTTCTGCTATGTAGTTGATGACATTTTCAGGAATATTCAAACCGTCACGATGAATTTTGTCACGAAGAATGTTTTTTCTTAATTCAGTGTCGGGCTTTTCCATTTCGGCTACCAATCCCCATTTGAAGCGTGTAAGCATACGTTCTTCCATACCTTGAAGCATAACGGGTGCGCGGTCAGATGTCAAAATAAGCTGCTTGCCATTCTGATGTAAATGGTTAAAGATGTGGAAGAAGGTATTTTGAGTCTTAGTAACTCCAGCAAATTCCTGAATGTCATCTACTATCAATACATCGATGTTTTGGTAGAACTTCATGAAATTGTTGTAGTTATTAGTTCTTACCGAATCGGTGTATTGTACTTGTAATAGATGTGCAGAAACGTATAGCACTCGCTTCTCTGGGTATAATTCCTTAATGCGAGTACCGATGGCATTGGTCAAATGTGTCTTGCCTACTCCCGATGGTCCGTAAAGAAACAAAGGATTGAAGGTGCGAGCCGGATTCTTGGCTACAGTTTCTCCAACAGTACGTGAAAACTCATTGCTACTTCCTTTGATGAAGTTTTCGAAGTTATAATTCGGATTCAGATGTGGATCCAAATCCTGTGGTGCAGGTGACTGCATAGGATCAGGTGCCGTATTACCATCTGTAACCGGTCTTCTTTTAGGTAGGGCAGGAGAAATGTGGTTACCTTGCCAATCGGTGGTTTTCTGGTTAGGTCTGTCAATTTGTACACTATACATCAGTTGCGTACCTTCTTCAATTTCTTTGTTTAAGGTTACGCGTAATAAGTCCGCAAACTTTTCTTCTAAGATTTCATAGAAGAAAGGGCTGGGGACACCAATCGTTAAGGCTTTGTCCTCGTACTTTAAAGGTACGATAGGTTCAAACCAGGTTTTAAAGGTCGTTTCGGGAACATTGTCTCTAATCATCTTCAGGCAACGGTTCCACAAACCGACGTGATTGTTCTCAATCATATCAAACATTTATTAAAAAGCGAAACTTCTACGAATGCAAATATCTAAATGAAATTTTAGAAAAACAAATGAGTTTTTTCTTGCTTTTTTGAATTGAAAACTAAGTTTCTTTGTTTCAGTGATTTATAAAATGACCTATTAATAGATGGAGAAAAATAAATTTGTGTATTTGTAAGTGCTTGTTTTTTAGAATAATTGTTGCTTTTTTACGGAAAAAGACCACAAGTTTTATAAAATGAGAAAAGTCCTTTTCCCGTAATTTGACGCACTTTTTAAGGTGACTTTGGGAAAAAGACTTATCGTTGTTATTTAGAATATTTCTATTTTCTTATTTCGTCTGCTTTTCTTTTCTTCCGAAAAGTGAGAAGTGTACATATCGTTTGGGGTGGGACTTCAAGTCTTCCAATAATGATGCTGCATTGGCGGTTGTTGTACTTAAGTTATTATATAATGTTGGGTCGTTGAATAACAATCCTACGGTATTGTCTTTACTATTCAGTTTGTTGGTCAGTAGTTGTACATTATATAAGGTAGAGTCTATACGGCTCATGGTAGCAGCGTAGTCTATACCTTTCAGGTTGTGTGTAATAGTATTGATGTCTTCACTCATAGTTACCAAATTACCGGTAATCTTTGGTAAATCGTTTTTCATCAGTTTGTTCAATTCGTTTGTGGTGATGTTCAGGTTAGCGGTAACTTGTTCGGCGTTATGTAAAGTGGCAGCTAATGCAGGGTCGGCCAACAATTGGTTCAGTGAACTGAGTATAGAGTCCATCTTAGGTAGCATTTGCTCTATTTTAGGTACCATGGTTTCGGCTGCTCCCATAATTCCGTTATTGGCAAATCCTTGTAGTGTGTCGCCCGGTTGTAAATAGGATTGGCTTTCCAGGTTCAGCAATAAATTCATTTTTACAGTACCCAACATCTCAGTTACTAATTCGCCTTTACTTCCTGAAGGAATACGCATGTCTTTGTCTAATTCTACTTCTACAGTTACGCTTCCTAATTTTTCATAATTATATTGTATGCTACGTACCAAACCTATCTTGTATCCATTGGCAAATACAGGACTTGATGTTGGTAGTCCGTTGATGTTGTTGAATTCTACATAATAGGAACGCGATGACTTGAACATGGTTACTCCTCGGAGGTAATTGATTCCGAAGATGAGCATGCCTATTGCGAGGATTCCTATAATACCTATTTTTACTTCTTTTCTCATTTTATGCTAACTTTTATTGAATTATCTATTTCTTTTGAACTCATTGATGGCCTCGTTCACGTTTACTTTTTCTCCGTTCTTGAAAGCTACAATAAAAGCATCCTTGAATTTAGAGGCTATCTGACGTTTGGTGCGAAGCACTTTATTATAGTCGGTGCTTTCTCCGTATGTATATTTATAAAGGCCTTTTTCGCGATAATGGTTTACGGGTGATAAGCCTTTGAATTGTTTGCTATTGGCAGGTAGTTTCTTTTCAGACACTAAGATTTGTACTTTGAATACAGGCTTTCCTTCCACCTTCTTCGTTGCCTTTTGGGGTTGCGAAGTACTCGATGACGTTTTGGTAGGTTTGGGAGAACTTACCACTTCTTCGATAGGTGAGAGGTCTTTGGGGGTTACTCCTGTCTGCTGGCTCTTATAACGGGCAAAAGCTTGGTAAATGCTTCTGGCCAGAGCGGTAGTTCCTGCATTACTTAATAAATATTGTTCTTCTTCGGGATTTGAGATATATCCCAATTCGACCAAAACCCCCGGCATGGTGGTTTCTCTGAGAACGAGGAATCCGGCTTGATGTACTCCTTTGTCAATTCGTTTGGCGGTATTCTTGAATTGTTCCTGAATGGCGGTGGCAAATCCTACGCTCTTCTCCATATTCTTGTCTTGTAAGAATTCGAATATAATGTAGCTTTCCGAAGAGTTGGGATTGAAACCGGCATATCGTTGTTCGTAATCGCTTTCGATGAGGATAACGGAGTTCTCTTTCTTGGCCACTTCCAAATTATCTTCCGTACGGTGCAATCCTAACGTATAGGTTTCGGTACCTTTGACGGCACGTCCTTTGGCAACGGAATTGGTGTGGATGGAAATGAAAAGGTCGGCTTTAGCATTGTTGGCTATTTGAGCACGTTTGTCAAGTGCTACAAATATATCGCTTTTTCGGGTATACATTACTTTGACATCCTTACAATTGTCTTGTATGAGTTGCCCTAATTTCAAGGCTACGTTCAGGTTGATGTTCTTTTCTCTGCCTTTGCGTCCGATGGCACCGGGGTCACGACCACCATGTCCAGGGTCGATAACTACCGTGAAGTCCTGCGCTTCTGCTTCTATACAACAGAAAGGTAGGGCGGACCATAAGCAGCACCAAAAGAATATTATGTATAGCTTGTTGAATGTCATACGTATGCAATTGCAAAAGTAACCATTTTTAATGAAATCCCAATCTGTAAAACCTTGTTTTCTACCTTATGGGACGAAAGATGCTATAAAACCCGAAAAAAAGAGGAGTTTTTTGAAGAATGTTTATTAGTTTTGCACCCCGTAATATAAATAGGTACTATGTTGAAGTTTATCAAGAATTGGACTCTTCCTATAGCCATGTTGATAGGAGCGTTGGGGTATCTTGTCTTGTCAAATCTATCTTTTATAAACCCTGTCAAGCCTTATATTAATGAGGGGATAGCTTGGTTTACTCCTTTTCTTATTTTTGCCCAGTTGTTGCTTACGTTTTGTAAAGTGGAGCCTCGCGAACTATTGCCCAAAGCTTGGCATCTATGGTTATTGTCTTTTCAAGCTTTTTCATGCGTAGTGTTGGCAGGAGTGTTATTGGTGTTCCCTTTGTCTGATGCTTATCGTAGTGTGCTCGAGGGAGCGATGGTTTGTCTGATATGTCCTACCGCTACGGCAGCTGCGGTCATAACGGGCAAGTTGGGAGGAAGTTCATCTACTCTTACCACCTATACTTTATTGTCTAATTTATTGGCTGCAATAGCCGTTCCTTTGGTTTTTCCTTTGGTGGAGCCTCATGAGGGTATGGGTTTTATGGCAGCTTTTTTCAAGATATTAGGAAAGGTTTTTCCCTTGTTGCTTTCTC
This sequence comes from uncultured Phocaeicola sp., assembly GCA_964545265.1. GTDB lineage: Bacteria > Bacteroidota > Bacteroidia > Bacteroidales > Bacteroidaceae > Phocaeicola. The sequence continues at coordinate 2,311 of CAZJFI010000031.1, read as the reverse complement.
CTTTCTTCTTGGCTTTGTTGTTACGCTATTGTTTCCCCAAAGTGCATCAGAGTTTATTGAAGTATCATGGAGTGGCTTTCTATCTATGGGCGATAGCTTTGGCTATTGTTACCGGTCAAACGGTTCGTTCGTTAGTAACCAGTTCAGCCGATGTTTCTATTGAAATATTGGTGGCTTTGGCCGGTTTGATAGCATGTGCCTTACAATTCTTTTTGGGAAAGAGCATTGGGGGTGCTTACAATGATCGTGTCAGTGCGGGACAAGCTTTGGGACAGAAGAATACCGTACTTGCCATTTGGATGGCTTTTACCTATCTCAATCCATTGTCGTCGGTAGCGCCCGGAAGTTATGTCATTTGGCAAAACCTGTTTAATAGTTGGCAATTGTGGAAGAAACGGAAACGTGAACAAAAAGTTCGTTAATGTAACTCGTCGTTTTGTGATGAAGAAAACGACGGTTTGCATTAAAGAAAACGATGAGTTACGTTTGGTAATCCGATGACTTTTATGCTCTCTTATGGATAGAGCAGATACTTCTTTCGTATTCCTTTATATTGATTCAATTCTTCTTGCCATTCGATGCGGATAGTTGCTTCATCTTTTCCGGCAATGATACCTAAACGTACTTTATTGGTACCCATCAATAAATCGAACCACGAAGGGCGGGTGAAGAAAGTCTCGGCTTTCCCTGCTTTCTGATAAGCAAGGTAGGCATCAATGACATAACTTAATGTCAATCCTTGTGGAGCTTTGGCTTTGCGCAAGTCTTTCCCATAGCAAGGTGTGTCCTTGTGTAATGGGCTCTTGTCGAAACCGGGCAAACTTTTGGGAGTAAACGAGTAGGAAGAGGACAATACAGGGGAACCATATACCTGGAAAGGCATGTATGTGCCACGTCCCACACTAACGGAAGTTCCTTCAAACGGACAGAGTGATGCGTAAAGTGCTATGGATTGGTCGTTCGGCAGGTTGGGAGAAGGCTTTATGGGGAGGGAATAAGACTCTCCATGTTTCCATCCTTCAACGGGAATTACGGTGAGCTTGCATTTCTTCTTGCCTTTCAGCCACCCTTCACCATTAATCATTTGAGCCAATTCGCCTACGGTGCATCCATGCAAAACAGGGATGGGATGCATTCCTACAAAACTTTTCTTACTAAGCTCGCGTATAGGGCCATCCACATAATCACAGGGATTAGGACGGTCGGTCACTATCAGTTGTTTGTTGTTTTCGGCACAAGCTTCCATTACGTAGTGCATTGTACTTATATAGGTATAGAATCGGGCGCCTACATCCTGTATGTCGAATACCACTACGTCAATGTCAGATAGTTGTGCGGGTGTAGGTTTCTTGTTCTTTCCGTAAAGCGATAGGATGGGTAGTCCGCTTTTTACATCCCGTCCGTTCTTTACCGTTTCGCCGGCATCGGCTTGTCCGCGGAATCCATGTTCGGGGGCAAAAACCTTTTTTACTTCGATACCAAGTGAGAGAAGGGTATCAAGCAAATGTATGTGGGTGCTTCCTACCACAGAAGTTTGGTTTACCACCAATGCGGCTCGTTTTCCCTTTAATAAAGGTATGAGTCTTTCTGTTTGGTCGGCACCATTACGAATTTGGGCATGCAGGGCCAACGTGCATCCTAATAATATGAGTAGAATTTTGAATTTCCGTATCATGCTTTTGGAGATAATTTCGTATACTTGCACAAAAATACAGAAAAATTATGGACGCAATAGCAATTATCAATAAATATTATCCCGAAGAAAATGAGTTGAAACACATCTTGCTTACCCATAGTCGTTCGGTGGCCGATAAGGCTTTGTGGATAGCCGACCGTCATCCGGAATTGAATCTTGACCGTACTTTTTTAGAAGAAGCTGCTTTATTGCACGATGTCGGTATCTTCCTGACCGATGCCGATGGCATTCATTGCCATGGAACTCATCCTTATATTTGTCATGGCTATTTAGGTTCCGAATTGATGCAGAAAGAAGGTTATCCCCGCCATGCGTTGGTATGCGAACGTCATACGGGAGCCGGTATGTCACTTGAAAGTATTATCAAACAAAATTTACCTGTTCCTCATCGTGAGATGGTTCCCGTATCATTAGAAGAACAAGTCGTTTGTTTTGCTGATAAGTTCTTTTCCAAAACCCATTTGGATAGAGAAAAAAGTGTGGAGAAAGCATTGAAAAGCATTTCTAAGTATGGTGAAGACGGGGTGATTCGTTTCAATGAGTGGTGTCATCGTTTTCTGTAAACTATCATAAAAATAAATTAAAATTGCCCCAAATACTTCATAATTGGCGGAT
>CAZJFI010000030.1:6947-13915 GCA_964545265.1 uncultured Phocaeicola sp. | reverse complement strand
ATCTTCAAATTCTTTTCAATTAATTGTTTAAGAGTCTCTACCGAGGTAGATGAAAGGAAACCGTCTTGTGGCGTGTTCATACAATAATCTACCAACTTGTCGATAGTGGAAGTAGCTACATGCATTCGGGTGTCACTGGATGCATAATAGATAAATACTTTACCATCTTCGTCGGCTATCCATCCATTGGTGAAAAGAACATTGGATACGTCTCCGATACGTTCTTCTCCTTCAGGTGCCATGAAAAAACCGGCGGGTGAAGCGATGACTTGGGTAGGGTCTTCGAGAGAAGTCATATACATATATAATACATAACGGAGACCGGCAGCACAATTGCGTACTCCATGCGCCAAATGCAACCATCCTTTTGGAGTTTTGATGGGGTGAGGACCTTCACCGTTCTTGACTTCTTTGATGGTGTGGTAGTAGCGTGGGTCAATAATGGTTTCATCTTTTACTTCGGCACACGTCATATCATCTACCAATGCCCAACCTATACCACCACCACTACCGGTGTCAATAAAACCGTCTTGTGGACGTGTGTATAGTGCATATTTCCCATTTACAAATTCAGGGTGTAGTACTACATTCCGTTGTTGACTTTGAGTCTTCAAATCAGGAAGTCGCTCCCAATTCTTCAGGTCTTTGGTACGTGCAATACCAGCTGTGGCTGTGGCTGCTGACAAATCTCCAGGAGCTGCATTGTCATCGTGACGTTCGGCACAAAATATACCGTAAATCCAACCGTCTTCGTGGGCGGTAAGTCGCATGTCGTAGATGTTGGTAGCAGGAATGACATCTTCGGGCATGGTAATGGGATAGTCCCAGAAACGGAAGTTGTCTATTCCGTTGGGGCTTTCGGCAATGGCAAAGAACGATTTTCTGTCGGCACCTTCAACGCGTACAACCAATAAGTATTTTCCATTCCATTTGATGGCTCCTGAATTCATGGTTGCATTCATGCCGATACGTTCCATTAGATAAGGATTGGAATTTTCATCCAGATCGTATCTCCAGAATATAGGTGTATGAGCCGCAGTTACTATGGGATATGTGTAGCGGGTAATGATACCGTTACTATCTTCTTGCGGAATATTTTTGCGTGTAATCAAAGCTTCATGCTTGGACAGAAGGTCTTCGACTCTCTTTTGGAAATTGCTTTTCATTATAGTTAGGATAAATGATTATTTATATAAAATCTCTTTAACGTCATTGGCAAACAGGGTTAAGCTGTCGTTGTAGAAGTTCTTAAAATTTTCAGCTGATTCTTGGCCCGGATAAGGGGCATAGAAATGGGTTATCCGTTCGCGGGCATTACGCCATACCAATACATATGCTATAGGATAGCCGGCAATGGCGGGTTGTAGTGTTTCGGTCCACCATTTGGTGTCCTTTACTCCTTCAAATCCTGTCTCTGTTATGGCAATGATTTTATTGTGGGCTTTCCCAACTTCGGTAAGAATGGGAAGGGCACGTTGCATGGTTTCCATATAGCTTTTTCTATCGAATTGGTAGGTGTCAAAACCTATCATGTCGATAATCTCGTCACCCGGATATCGTTCCAGATAAGTGATACTGTCTGTAAACTCTGTTCCTGGTGAGTAAGCATATAATAGATGGGTGGCTCCCTTTTCTTGTAAATGATTGTATGTCAAATGCCATAATTCCTTGTATTGTTCAGTTGTACAAAGTTTTTGTCCCCACCAAAACCAACTACCGGTGTGCTCATGCCAAGGACGGAAGAATACCGGTATTTTGATACCTTCGGGAGTTTGAAGGGAATTGAGGAAAGCGGACAAATTGTCTAACCAACCGATGAACTTGTCGTGCTTGCTACCGCCTGGTAGGATGGATGCTACTACGGTTGTATCACTTACATCCCATGAATCGCCATCGGTTAATGGATTGTCGATATGCCAACTTAATGAAACCATTCCGCCTCGTTGGTGTTGGTTGACTATTTCTTGACGAATTTTGTTGAACGGTACCTTGTCGAGGTTTACACTATCTCCTAATTCAATGTGTCCCAAATCAAAACTAATGATACCGGGGTAGTCTCCACATACACTCTTTACATCGGAGCGGCCTTCTTCAAATTCCCAACCAATGCCATAAGCGGTATCGTCATGGTGTCCGAACATATACCCCTTATTAGGTAGTTCTTTCAGATTGGTTAATAATGTTTCTGCCTCGGGACTATAACGCGGTGTTTCTTTCTCTGTAGATACTTGTTTAGGCTGACCACAAGAAGTAACCGCTAAGCCTATCAATACATTGATGATTGATTTCTTCATATAGTATATTCATTTAATTATGCTACAAAGATAGGATGTGTACTCGTTATAGGCTAATACTATTTTATCTAAACCTTATATCTTATTTGTTATCATAAAAAAGTTTCCATTATGACCTTAATGGAAACTTAGCGTTTTTTTAATGTAACTTAAGTGAGTGATGGATTAACGAAAATTTCTTTTTGGTATGCTTTATTCCAAGATCTAATATTGATATCGGGGCAATGTGAATCTAAAGGTGGTTCCTTTGTTCAATTCGGAATTGACGTAAATCTGTCCACCCATTTTTTCAACTAACATTTTGCAGATGGATAATCCAAGTCCTGTTCCTTGATCCATGTCGTTTGCTTTTACAAAACGGTCGAAAATCTTATTGATGTGTTCTGGAGAGATTCCGGAACCTGTATCTGTTACATAGATTTCAATCTCATTGTTTTTACATAGATATCCATATCGGATACTTCCTTCTTTAGTGAATTTAAGTGCATTGCCTATTAGATTGGAAATGACTTGAATAACACGACTTTTGTCTGCTCTCACCAAAACGTTCAGTTCGGAAGGTTCAAAGATGAGTCTCACCTCTGGAGGACACCGGAAATAGGACGTGTTATAGACTTCACGGCATAACTCATGTATACCGATAGGCTGTATATTGAACTCAGTTATGTTAGCCTCAATCTTGGATAAGTCTAATATCTCATTGATAAGCTGAAGCAAACGGTCGTTGTTCTCTTCTACAATCTTTAAATAGGTCTTTCTTTCTTCCGCATCATCTGTTTCTGCTATTATCTGTGAGAAACCGACGATAGCATTTAATGGCGTGCGTATTTCGTGACTCATATTAGCTAAGAAGGCAGATTTCAAGCGGTCGGATCTTTCTGCTCTTTCTTTGGCCACGATAAGTTCACGTTTCATTAATTCCATTTCGGTTATATCCCAATCGATATTCATCAACAATGGAGGTAGATCTTCACTTTCAATCTTCAGTTTTCGTTTGTCGATATAGATGGTTCTTCCTTCACCATCCTTGTCTTCACTAATCCAATGCTTTTCAATTCCTGTACGGGCAATTTCTGCATCTTCCATTCTTTTGCTTACCGCGATTTCGTATGGATGAAAATCAAAATCGTCTTTGCCAACAGGGTCTTGTGAATAAATGGTTCTGTTGAAGGATTCTTTATTACGATACAAGTATTTAAAACCATTGTTTATGTCTTTCACTACGATACTTGCAGGTAAATTTTCAATGGTTTTATTAAGAATCAGGTTGAAATGTCTGAGTTGTCTTTCTGACTCAATGCGTTGCGATATGTCGCGGGCAAAACTCCAGATGGTGCCTATACCTGTATCGCTTGTTACCCAATAGGCATAGGCTTCCATGGCCAGAATTTCCGGATGTAAAGGGGTAGGGTCGGTTATACGAAAACCGTGCAATTTCATGCCATGTTTTACATCGTTTACGTATACTTTCCATTCTTCACGATTCTTGAAGTACGAATTGATTTCGTATATCTTCAGTTTATTGATATCTTCTTTTCCGTTTATGTTATGATGTTGTTGGAATAAACGGTTGGTAAAGACAAGGTTCCCTTCTTCATCGGCTGCAAAGATGTCTTCTGCTGCATTGTTGATGGCATGAGTAAGCAAACTGATATCGTTCCGTTTCTGGTAGACATCGGTTACATTTTGTACATAGCCTTCAACCATGATAGAACCATCACGATTCTTTTCTCGGGCTAAAGCCTTGGCTCTTAGGTAATAAATTTTCCCTTGTAGAAGGATGCGGAAATCGAGAATCTCGGTTAAGTCGCCTCGCTGTACTTTTTTCTGCCATTGCAAGAAGCGTTCCTGATCATCTTGCAATACAATTTGTCGATATCTTTCCAAAGGGATATTCAATTGGTCATTACCGGTAGAAATACTGGTTTGGCCTTTGTAGCGAAGCTTGTCGTCTTTGGAGGTGTAATACCAGTCTCCAATCATCGCTATCTTTTGAATTTCGCTAAGTTCCTGATTCCTTTTGCCAATTTCTTGATGCTTGATACTTCTTTTGGTTGTATCTGTATATTGGCAAAGTATATAGTTGTCATAAGGTTGCATGGAACAATAGAAATAATATTTCTTTCTTTCTATTGAAACCTCATAATATTCAGATGATACAACTTTCTTGGTTTGTACTTTACGGAAGTTGGGATAGAATGTCTGATATGTTTCAAATGGTAACATCTTGAGCAGGTTACAGCCTTTCTGAACTTTTTCCTGTAAAAACCATGGGCTTTCATCGTTTGTATAAATATCCACACAAAAACCTTGCTCATCCAGAAGAATGAGGGTGCCTGCGGTCATTTGAAGTAGCCTTTGGGCATTATTCCCATTGTTTAATATGTTTTCCATCAGAGACTATTAAATTTGGTACACAAAAATATGTAATAGTTTTGTATTGACCAAATTAGATTGACATTTTTCGATGAAAGAGTAAATAAATATGGAATTTGGATGCTTCTTTTCGCTTACATAGTGATACAATGTCAATAGAAAGAAATGATACGGTGTTGTTTTGCAATGAATAAAACGTCGTTTTCTTCATCATAAAACGATGTTTTACAACTCGTAAAACGTTGAGTTAGGATGAGGGGATAAAAAAGTGAGAGTGTGTCATATTATAATTTAGGCACGGATTACACGGATTGCACGGATAAAGTAGATGTAAACATACACTAAAAACCGTGTTAATCCGTGTAATCCGCACCTAAAAATAAGTGGATGTGTATTCGACTTTACTCACACTTTTTAAAAGAATTATATTCTCCTGTTATTTCAATGCTTCTTTAACAGCTTCGCGATCGAGTACGAAACTTTGGCTCATGGCATCTTTCCACCACGCTTCATCGGCATGAACAATAGGAGAACCGTCTTCATTCTGACCATCATACCATGGCATGAACCATAACCACTTGGCACCAGATGTCCATTGTTCGCTGATGGTACCCACGGTACCACATTCAGACAAGGCTATCAGCTTATTGCCGTAGGTAGCAGCTACGGTATTGAATTCAGTGGTACAACCGGCACTGTCTTGATTGTAAAGGTCACGTCCTACGATGTCAACATAAGCGTCACCAGGATACCATTCGGCATCGTTCGGTTCAGCTGTATATACCCAAATGAGATTATCCAGGCCTTCAGCCTTGAAGTAGTTGAACATGGCAATCCATACTGCCTTGAAACTGGTTGCATCCTTACCCCACCAGAACCAACCACCGGCAGCTTCATGGAACGGACGCCAGATAACCGGTATGTCTGCTTCTTTCAATAACTTAAGGTAGGTAGCGATGTTGGCTAAATCTTGCTTAAAGAAATCATTTTCCCAAGTTCCTTCTACTGTAGCGTTGGCTGCGTCGAAAGTGGTTTCTTCTTTATAGAATGCATAACCGTCGCCTGGATTTGGAGTCTTGGCTGCTGTTCCGATGTAGACACCGGTTACGGTATGGTTGCAGCCACTGATAATGATTCCGCCTTCTTGCATGGAAGCCAGCATGTCTTCGGTTATGGTTACAGAGTAACTTGTCTGTCCCTGTGTAAGTTCTATGACACCCGTACCGGTTTCAAGGTCACTCCAACTGGAGTTCTTGACAGAACCTTGCCACCATCCTTGGTCGGCAGACAAATCTTTCACTGTCACAATGATGGATTGTCCTACTCGTGCTTCCGCAAATTTGGTCTTAGAGTCGTCATCAGTAAACTGCAGATTCCCGCTCCAATCGCTTGGCATTATATTCTCTCCTTCCCATATGGTTATATCGATGGCTTCCTGTTGTATGGCAGTCTTGGGAACATTCCAATGCCACATGCACGAAACGATACCGCCGTTGGATGTCCATTCTTGAACGGGAGTGATGTCGGTATAGTCAATCCAGTTGGCTCCAGCTAAGGAGGATGGCAGGTGTACATAGTCGAAGGTATTTATGGCCGGATATTTACCTGTCCATTGATATACGCGTTCTGACATTTCTGTATTCCAAGCCACATTGGCCATCATGCCCGAGAGTATTTTACTTTCGTAATTCTGAAGTAAATAATTGTAAAGTTTGACCGCTTTGGTCGAGGTGGCTGCTACCGGGCTTTTATCTAATCCCATGGTAGTAAAGGTGACGGTGACAGCCGGAGCAGGCATTTGGTTGGGTCCGGTAACTATCCCTGAAGGAATATTCAGTGTACACTGAGTGTCTTGGGTAGGAACATTGACCAGGATTGTCAATATATGACTGCTTCCATATACATCAGCACTGAGCAATGAACCGCCCGAAAATTGTATCTGACTTAAATTGTCTGTGGCAAAAAATATATTTTTGTCGTACTCAACTTCGATGGTGATATCACCTTTCTTTATATTCGAAGTTCCGGACACGGGAGTCGTAGAAACAATGTTTGGAGCATCTACTTCCTGTATATTATGTTCTACATCTGTGTCGCAGGCTGCCATGGTGAACAGAGTAGCAAGTGCGAATGTCCATTTGTATATGCTAAGTCTCATGATTTCTAAATTTACAGGGGAGAGGGGACTCTCCCCTGAGGTTATTATTCGATTGTAATTTTATTCAAAGTATAGTTGTCTCCAGTAAGAACCATACCGCCATTATCAATAATGTCATCAAGGACATTTTGTGGAAGTTC
>CAZJFI010000030.1:0-6847 GCA_964545265.1 uncultured Phocaeicola sp. | reverse complement strand
TGAGTGAAGATTAGGTCAGAACCTTGAATAATGATACCGGCACCCGGATACAAATCATCATTGTTTGGCGCTTGGTTGGCCTGAATGTTGTCCAAGATTTCTTGTGTTAAAACCAAAGGAGTGGAACGTGAATCGAATGCCCATCCATAGATATCTGTAGGAATCAATGTACCGTTTATGAGGAATTCACCTTCTGTGAAGTCGATAGCGTTCCAGTTACCATAATTAATTTGTGCTTGCGCCCAAACGTCTTGTTTTTGTTGGTAATGGAGTATCATTTTAGCACCGGCAGGAACATCTTTGAAGGCTGAAGCCGGAATAACGACTCGACCACCTTCTCCCCATGTGATTTCTGTCATGCCACTCCATACGGAATTCTTGATTTCTGTTGCAGGGATGAATGCTACAGCATATTCCAGTACTCCATTCGATGAAATGAACTTAACCATTGAATTGGCATTGGCTGTTTGAGGAACATTGATGTAAAGAGTATTACCATTGATGAGGTAATCTACTTCTTTACCATCTATTTGCACGTTTGTCAACTTATCACTATTGCCCACTTCGATTATCCATACTTCACCACCTTTCAGTTCAACATCTTCGCCAGGCAGAACAGGAATGTAGCAGGCTTCCGGAGCATTGATTGTGAGAGAAGAAGTTTCTACAGATTCACCATTGGCCATAGTCAGTGTAAGTACACCTGTTTCTACTTGCATGGAAGGCATGGTGAGTGTTACTTCTGCTGCTGAAGTTGATAACTCTGTTACTTCGGCACCTCCACTGAAGGTTACTTTAGTAACCAAGTCCATATTTTGACCTTGAATGGTAACTTGGCCAGCCAAAGCTACAGCATCGTTTGCAAAACTTTCGAATACGGGCTTCTGAGTGGTAATGGCTACTTCTACAGATACTCCACTTTGAGTGTTCAATAATAGATTACCGCTTATGGCTGTTCCCGGCATGGTAACAGTTACTTCGGTTTCTGTCTGAGAATCCATGCTGACAGCATCGGTTACTCCGGGGAAAGTAATGTCTGTTATGAGTTCCATATTCTTACCTGTCAAGGTTATCTTGTCGCCAGCACGGAGTTCTGTTGCAGGTTCTGCCACTACTTCGCTTGGAAGTGCTACACCTATGGTGGCAAATACGACTTCTACTCCTGATGCAGGAGTGACAATGATACTACCGTCAGATATATTATCGGGTAAGAAAAAGGTCAATTTGTCACCGTCTACAGTAAATTCCACTTCATCGCCATTAGGCATTATAACCTTTGTAATCAAATCCAAATCGTTGCCGGTAAGTGTTATTTCATCACCGGGTTTCTTTTCGGACAAATCGGCTATCTCGGCAACAGACGGAAGTATGATATTCAGTTCGTTGTCTGAATATATCCAATTGGGAATAGATTCGGTGTCTTCGGATGAAGTATCCGAAATAATGAGTTTGCCAGTTTGAGCTTCGTTAGGAACGACTACCTTGATTTCGGCACGGCTTTGGCTGATGAATTCCGTAGCGGGAACGATTACGCTATTGGCGAAAATCACTTCTTGAATCAGATTTAGATATTCTCCCTTAATGACAAGTGTTGTGCCGGCCTTGATGGAAGTCGGAGAGAAGCTTTCCAAACTGATTGGCTCCGAGTATGTGAGCTTGGTCTTGGTTGTAATGGCTCCTATAGGAGTATTTAATGTTACATATCCCGGTTCTGCTGTTTGTGGAACAGTGACGTGGATTTCTTCCTTACTGATTACATCAATGTCGGTAATTTCTGAACATCCGGGAATTACTACACCTGTAACTTGATCCATTCCGTTACCCAAAAAACGAAGTATACCTCCTCGGGCAACCGGACTTGGGCCGAATACATTTAGACTGATACCACCAGTGTATTGATTGGTGCTCTCTTCATCTCCATCGTTACATGCCGTAAACGACAAGCCGCTTAGGAGTATCAGGCACATCATCCATAGTGCCGTTAATTTATATGTCTTGTTCATATTACTAATCATTTTATGGTTATTCAATAGGTACTACACGGATATTGTCCAACATTATGACCGGATTACAGTCGGTTCCGGCTACACCACCATGCCATACAAAGAAGGTAAGTCCGGTCAGCATTGTCTTGTCGAATGAGGTGTCGCATTTGGTACCTTCATGAGTCTTGTTGAAGTCGGACAAGTTGACTGATACGGTAGTCCATTTTCCACCTGTATCATAGGAACCGGAATTCATCCATGGAATCCAAAGACCTCGTGGTAGTGCGGTGTCGCTGAAATATCCATTGGTCGCTGTAGCATAGGTTACATGCTGGTTGCCGGAGAAAATGAGCTGCATACCGCAAGAAGACCAAGGATTGGATGAAGGAATACATGCTTCGAACTTCATTTGTAAACCACTTACACCGTATGTCTCAATCATGTTTTCGAAAGCTGGTAGTGAAGAAAGTTCTGGATAACCGTTTTCGGGTTCTGGCCAATAGTTGAATGAGAAAGCATCTTCAGCCCATGAGGCACCAATATCACCGGATAAATCCTGTCCGCTTAAAGCAATATAGGCTCCATCGATGCTGTTTTCATCGGCTTCTTTCCATACCTTGCTTCCATCGCGCCAACCGTGTGCCAATGCCAAACCACCATGCGAACCATCCCAATCGAACAAAATATTGCGAGTGTCGTAATAACAGAACTTGGAACGTCCGGTTCCATAAATGGATTTAATGGTAATGTAACCTTCAGCAGCACCTTCGGGGATTATGAAGCTGACTGCTGTCTTGGTAATATTGGTAATGTGTGTAACGTCAATATTTCCGGGGAAAGTAATTGTCAAAGGCACATTGGGGTCGTCTATCAGATAATCACCATAGATGGTCGCTTCGTCACCCGGTTTCAGGAACTCGCATGACATGGAGGATACTGACGGACCTGGTACCAATACCTTAAAATCATATGTTACGGTGTCTTTTGCTTTGGTAACCATGTAGATTTTGTCCGTTACAACAGACGGTATGTCTTTGGGAACATCTACAATGACTGTATTGTCCGTCATGTAGCTGGTGTTCAATACGGCCTTTTGGTCATTGAAATAAAGCTCTACAATACTACGGAGATTGTCACCCACCAAGCAGATGGGGGTAGCCATATAAGCCCCTTCGAGCAAAGAGTCGGCCGAAGCTATGTCGGGAAGGCGTACATACTTTATTGTAGGGAAACCACCGGCTACTTCATATTTGTCAGGTTCATCTTCACAAGCCGTCATCGTAAAGCCTGTAACGGCTGCTATTGCAGCAAAGAACCAAAGGATGTATTTATTTTTTTTCATTTTATTCATTCTTTAAGATTAATAACTGTATTCGTTACGTACATCTACATGGATAGGATCCTTCATCAAATTAGGATTGAATACCACATCCTCGGTTGGGAACGGAAGGGTAAAGCTTGATGCGGTGACGTTCGGAATAACAGGCTCGTTATTGTAAAGTGTTTCTGAGGAATCGACCGACCAATTGGTGTATCCACTTTCATAATAGGCCTTGTAAGTGGTACCCAATCCCCAATAAACGTCACGGCGTTGGGATTTCAACTCGTTGATGGCACGTGATGAATCATAATATGCCAGACGTACATAATCGTACCAACGGTCACCTTCCATAGCTAATTCCAAACGACGTTCTTTCCAAACATCTTCCCAAGTAATGGAAGTATAGGGCGTTGCTCCGGGAATGGCACGTCCGCGTACGGTATTGAAGGCAGCCAAAGCACTGGCATCGGTAGTCGAAGTTGCCGTACCCATCTTGGCTTCAGCATATACCAAATATACATCTGATAAACGGAGAATGTGAGTGCTTAGTCCGCTGTACATATTACCGGCCGACACTCCCAATGCAGCTTCATGATCGCTGTTGTTACCATACAGGTGCTTTACGTGATTGGCACCGGTAGGACTTTGGTATTCTCCACCAGGACCTCCCTTGCCGTAATCCTCGGAGTCGTATACAAAACGGAGATAGTCGAAACCGCCTTTGTTCTGCCAGAAGTATTCATAGACATCACCGGCCATCATCATGGTGGCTTTACGACGGGTGTCGTTATCTATACGGGTGCTGGGATTTTCGAGGGCCGAAACTCCGAAAGCGTCTTGCAAATCAACGGACGGACCACGATATCCACCCCAACAATCACCGAATTCGTCAAAGCCTACCATAGCCAAATCGGATTGTTGGGTGTTCTGTTGTGTCCATGGATCGCGACCGGCCGACCAATGCCAAGAGAAAAGACATTCTTCATTTTTGTTGTTGGCCAAACGGAATACGTCGGAATAGTTGGTCAACAGACTACGACCTGAATTGTCGATTACATCCTTGGCGTATGCTGCTGCTTGGGCCAAATCTTCTGCATTACGGGTACCGCTGACTCCGCTTTTAGTCAAATAGACTTTGGCCAACAGACCTTTAGCACAGTATTGGTCAATACGACCGGCATCACTCTTGGTTGGAAGCAGTTCTATGGCTTTTTCCAACGTCATGATGATGTATTCGTAAACATCTGCTTTTTTTACCTTGAATTTTTCATTGTATGAACCACTGTTCAATTCATCGGTGTTGTCGTGGACAATGGGTACATCACCAAAAGTACGTACCAAATAGAAGTATGCCATCGCTTTCCAGGCAAGACATTCGCCCATACACTGATTCTTTACAGCTTCGGAAGCACCGGCTGTCTTTAAACGACGGTATACAGTGTTGGCATGACCGATGACCGCCCACAGAGAATACGACATGTTCACCAGATCTTCATCTGTACCATTTACTGTAAAATTCAAATAGGGGCTGCTTCCCATATATTCATTCCCCGAAAGTACTTCACCTACTTTGATAAAACCGCGCTGAAAATCGTACCACGGAGAATTGTACAAGTAATTTACACCTTGTATACATTGTTCGTCATTCTGGTAGAAATTGGACTCATTATAACTGTCTTCTGTAGGACGATCCAAGAAATCTTCACACGAAGTTGTGCTCAGACAGCATGCTACAGCAAACGACCAACCTAATATATATTTAAGTTTCATAGCTTTTTAATTATTTTGTTAGAATGAAATGTTCAATCCGAAAGAATATACTGTTGGTGACGGATAGCGACCGTTGTCCAAACCATAAACGTTGGAACTTTGTGTGCTGGCACCGATTTCCGGATCGTAGCCATCGTAACCTGTAATGGTCAGTAAGTTCTGTACGTTTGCATAGACTCTCAAATTTGTTAAACCAAGTTTCTCAATACTCTTCTTAGGGAATGTATATCCCAAAGAGATGTTTTTCAACCGGATATAAGAACCGTCTTCAATGTAACGGTCGCTGTGACGGTCGTTGTCGTTCGGGTCATTGATGGTGGCACGAGGAATACTTGCACCCGGATTGGCTACCTTTACATTGGTTATATCATCGTACCAATATGAGCCGTCGGTGTAAACTTTGTTAGGATCGATAGGCTCAAGGATGGCACGTTCGTTCACTACATTCAACTGGTTGGTCCAAGCAGAGTTCATATGTGTCAACATTCTGCCGGTATAGTTATATACCTTGTTTCCGTATGAGCCATTGATAAAGATAGACAAATCAAAGTTCTTATAACGGAAATTATTGGTCCAACCAAATGTAAAATCGGGCATCGGTGAACCGATATTGGTTTTGTCATAGTCATTAATGACACCATCGGGTACGCCATCCGGGCCACTTATATCTTTATATTTAATATCACCTACCCATACGGTGTTAGTACGGTTGAATACACCGTCGGATGGATACTTTTCTGGTTTGGGGGACGTTTGCAAATCTTCCAAACTTTCATATACACCGTCGCATACATAACCGTAGAAATTATAAAGGCTTTCGCCGACACTGGAAACACTGATTACATCTGTCCATTGACCATAACCAACAATCTGAGCGTTGGAGGTTCCTGACAATGATTTCAGCTTGTTTTTATTGAACGAAATCTGAAAATCGGAATCCCATTCAAAAGTACCTATGATAGGATGAGTGCTCAATGATATTTCTACACCGGTATTTTCGATGCTGCCATAATTTCCCTTAGGGGCAGCCAAGGCGGATGAACCATTGCCTGAGGTACCCATGTACGAAGGCAGCTGTAAAGGCATCAACATGTCATTGGATGTTTTTTTGTACCAGTCGACAACCAAATTGACACGTTCATTAAAGAATCCCAAATCCAAGCCAATGTTCCATTGCTCCTGTGATTCCCATTGGATGGAAGTATTCGGAATATTGGAAGGACGATATCCCATGCCTAAACCAGTCGGCATACGACTCATGGAAGTGCCCCATGCGTAACCACCGATATTGGCATTACCAGTCTGTCCCCAACCTAAACGTAACTTACCATTACTGATTATTTTCTTTAGAGGTTCAAAGAACTTTTCATTGGTAAATCTCCATGAAGCGGCTACTGAATGGAAGCCGGCCCAACGGTTATCGGGTCCAAAATTGGAAGAACCATCGTAGCGATAAGTATAGGTCGCTAAGTAACGGTCTGCGTAATTATAGGTAGCACGTGCAAAGAAAGACGCCATGGCCGAGCTTCCAAAGCCGGAATTTATGGTCGGAGTTCCTGTACCTAATGCCGGATTGTGTACTTCATCGGAAGGAAGAGCTGAATTATAGATACTGGTAAAGTCGTATTGTGATTCCCAACATTCCTGACCCACCATGGCTGTGAAGCTGTGTTGGTCAATGTTTCCGCTGTACGTTACGTAGTTCTTCAGTTGCCAGAAAGAACTACTGTTTTTCTGAATGCTACTTTCGTTACTGGAACGTACCCATCCG
>CAZJFI010000029.1:0-13994 GCA_964545265.1 uncultured Phocaeicola sp. | reverse complement strand
CCCACCGAAAACCCAACCAAAGCCTACATTGACCGGGTGCTGCTACTCACGGGAATGGGTGGGAACGAACGCCTCTACCCTCCCTACAGCGAACAGGGTGTGTGGAAGCTGAGCAGTCTGCTGGCGGCTATGACGGTGGTGGAGTGCGGGATAGACCCCAAAGAGGTGGACACGGAAGCCATCAAGGAGGGATACACGCTGGCCTTCGACCGTCCTTTCCCTACAGAAACGATGGATGAAGAGGAAAGCAACAGCCCTCAAGATGAAACGAATGTGATATGGGATGAATACTGGGACTGGTCGCCCCAAGCATATAACGGTGATTAGTGAAGGGGACGGTCATGGTTGCGCCATGATGTGGTTTCGCATCATGGTGTCATCCTGAGCAAAAGCGAAGGATCTGTATACATCAACGTGGGTGTAAACAGATCCTTCGTCACTTCGTTCCTCAGGATGACAAGGAGAGACAAGGCACCAACAAGCAATTGCTTAGTTTACCGCAGTAGTATCTACAGCCTCTTCGGTGATTTCCGGTGAAACCACAATTTCTTCTATTTGCTGTTCTTGCGGCAACGAGAGAGTGTAGAGGGCAGCTTCCATGCGGCGCATCAAATCGCGTTTCAAGCCTTTGGGGGAATAGATGAAGGCTTCCACCACCACCACTCTGCCGTTAGGACGGTCAACACGGGCGTGTGACACAAACGGGCCACCCATCATGTCGTTTTCCATTTCCCACAAGCCGCGGGCCTCGAATGCATATTCGCCCTTGACGTTGATGTTCTTTACATCGACAAACATGGAATCGGCAGTGGTCATGTACATTCCGTCACGTGCACCGGGGATATTGATTTTCATCACCGAATCGCGCTTATGGATGAAGTATTCCTTGGTGAAGGTGTTCTTGTCGGTATATGGATAAGAATACATCACGAAGTTCATGTCGGCATTGGCACGGTCGGTCGATGCCCACAAGAAGTCCTTACCTTGCTTGTATTTCTGCAACTCCATGGGCACAAAGGCTTCGCAACCGAAGATGCTGCCCACCTTGGTGCTGACCACCGGGCTGTGTTCTTTCTTCAGACGATTGATTTCGCGGTTCATCTCGGTCTTGGTGAAGAAGTCGATGATAGTCTGTCCGTTCTTCTCTACAAACGAAGCGAAAGAAGCCGTATCGGGTGCCTGAATGGTCAGAATCATCTGCGGAACGGCATAGGCATTACGCATGAACTTCAGCTTGGGCTGGGTGTAGATAGGCTGGATATTGGCAATGATGATGTTGCGGAATATCTTGAACGAACGCACCATTCTGTCGGGCGGAATCTGCGAGATGCGGAACGAACGTTCGGATTGTGGAAGTCCGGGCACATCACGGTCGAGCACATCGTACAAGGCACGTCCGGCCGGTTCTTCCCATAAATTCTTGTCCATCACTACCAGCACTTCGTAAGGGCGACCGCTGGATGTAGGGGTAAACACGCTTCCACCTCTATTCTTGCAGGAAGGCAATGCGAGGAGCAGGCACGCCAACACACTGAAATAAAATGCAAACTTTTTCATAATTCTTTATTTTCTTGATCAATTATTGTTCAATATTTATATCATTCTTACCCTTAACCTGTCATCCTGAGCGTCAGCGAAGGATCTGTATACATCAACCAACGCTTTACAGATTCTTCACTACACTTCGTTCCGTTCAGAATGACAAGCTTTCCTTTCCCGTTTATGCCTTCAGATTTTTCCCTTCCTGCTGCTTGGCGGTGGAAAGCATACCACAAGCGGCAAATATATCTTCTCCACGCGATGCACGGATGGTGGCAAACACGCCGTGCTGGGTAAGATAATCGCGGAAAGCAATGATGTGTTCCATATTCGTTCCTTCCAAATCTACACCGGGAATGGCATGGAAGCGAATGAGGTTCATACGGCATTCAATGCCCTTGAGCAAGCGGACTATTTCCTTGGCATACACCAACGAGTCGTTCACCCCTTTGAACATGATATACTCGAACGACAAGCGGCGCTGTTTGGTGAAATCGTAACGGCTCAGCACTTCCACAATATCGGCAATGGAGAAAGCCTTTTCGGCGGGCATCAACTCACGGCGCTGCGAAGGAATGGGCGAGTGCATACTGATGGCCAAATGGCAATCGCTCTCGTTCAAGAAACGTTCCAATCCTTTCTTCAGTCCCACCGACGAAACGGTGATGCGCTTGGGGCTCCATGCATAACCATAGTCGGCCGTCAGGATTTCGAGCACTTTCAGCACCTCGTCCAGATTATCGAAAGGTTCACCCATTCCCATAAACACCAAATTGGTCAAAGTGTTCCGTTCGGGAATGGAATAGATTTGATTCAGTATTTGGTTGGCCGTAAGATTGGCGGTAAAACCCTGCTTGCCGGTCATACAGAATTTACAGTTCATCTTACAACCCACTTGCGAAGACACACACAAAGTGGCACGGTCGTTGTCGGGAATATAAACGGCCTCCACATAATCGTTTGTAGGGGTACGGAACAAATATTTCACCGTGCCATCCACCGAGCGCATGGCTTCAACGGGTTCTGTTGCCCCCACTTCGTAACCTTCCTTCAACGCTTCTCTGTGCTTCAAGGACAAGTTGGTCATTTCATCAATCGAAAAGACTTTTTTGTCATACAGCCATGCAGCTATTTGCTTGGCAGCAAATTTGGGCATTCCCAGATTGGCGGTTATCTGTTGAAGTTCGTATAATGTCTTTCCCAATAAAGGGGTCTTCATCGTTTCCATCATAACTTTTTATAAAAACACATGGACAAAGGTAGCAAAATCCAATAGATAATACGTATATTTGCGAACATAATTACATTTTTTTTACGAGTATGAAGAACACCATTACTTGCTTCCTTCCGTTAGGAAACGAAATAACAACTTTGAAGAATATAGCCGCACTGCGCAGAGACTTGGCTGTAAGTAGAATTTTCTTGTTCTCGAACCATTCGGACAGAACATCGCTGGACGGATGCCCCATCCTGAAAATAGAACACATGTACAGCACCGAAATGATTCAGGCGCTGGTAAACAAGACCAAGACGCGATACATATTGCTATACACCGACACAGCACCCCTGCAACTGGGTTACAAGGCACTGAACAGGATGTGCAATCAGATACAATGCCTGGACAGCATGGTATATTCCGATTATTACGAAGTGAAGAACGGACAGAAACTGCCACACCCCGTGCTGGATTATGGCATAGGAAGTGTGCGAAACGACTTTGACTTCGGGCCACTGCTGATGTTCAACAAGACCGAACTGAAAGAGGCCTACCAGGAACAGAGGAAGACCGGCAATTACAAGTATGCAGCCTTGTATGATGTACAACTATACTACATGCGCCAATTCAATGTAGGACACGTCAACGAATTTCTTTACACCAAAACCGAGGAAGACCTGCGCACATCGGGCGAAAAACAATTTGACTACGTAGACCCACGAAACCGCGAGGTTCAGATAGAAATGGAAGAGGTATGCACCCGCCATCTAAAGGAAATGGATGCCTACATAAAGCCCGGAAAGGAAATAACCGATTTCAAGGACGAAGCGTTTGAATACGAAGCGTCGGTCATCATCCCTGTAAAGAACCGGGTGGAAACCATCAAGCTTGCCATTGAATCGGCCTTGTCGCAAGAAACGAATTTCCCCTATAATGTCATCGTGGTGGACAATCATTCGACCGACGGCACCACCGAGGCCATTGAATCTTATAAGGACAACCCGAAGGTGGTTCACATCTGCCCCGACCGTAACGATTTGGGCATAGGCGGATGCTGGGATGTAGCCATCAACCACCCCCAATGCGGACGCTTCTCCGTACAGCTGGACAGCGACGACCTGTACAGCAGTCAGCATACCTTGCAGAAAATAGTGGATGGATTCTACGAACAGGAATGTGCCATGCTGATTGGCTCGTACAGTCTGACCGACTTCGACCTGAACCCGCTGCCACCGGGCCTCATCGACCACAAGGAATGGACCGAAGAGAACGGAATGAACAACGCCTTGCGCATCAACGGGCTGGGAGCTCCACGCGCCTTCTTCACCCCCATATTGCGCAAAATCGGGGTGCCCAATGTGAGCTATGGCGAAGACTATGCACTGGGGCTGGCATTCTCGCGCACCTACAAGATTGGACGCATCTACGAAGAACTGTATTTGTGCCGCCGCTGGGGTGGAAACTCGGATGCAGCACTGAGCATAGAAAAGATAAACCAGAACAACAAGTATAAGGACAGCCTGCGCATGCAGGAAATAAAAATCCGCATAGGGTTGAACCTGCTGAATATGATGGAACAAAAAGCGGAAACATTCATAGACAAGCAACTGAAAGAATGGGAACTGGCCGCCAAGAATCATCGCGAACTGAAACAAGCCAAAGTGAAAAAGGAAAACATCGGCGAATTCAACGTGAAAGTGCAGTTCAACCCCGCCCGAATGGCATCGGCCACAGCCAAGACCGATGACCAAAGCACCCAGGAACGCCCCTGCTTCCTTTGCAAGAAGAACCAACCGAAAGAGCAGAAAAGAATGTCGATAACCTCAGATCTGGATTTGTGCGTAAACCCATACCCCATTCTGCCCAGACACCTCACCCTGGTTGCCAAAAAGCATAAGCCACAAACCGTGGGTACGATGCTGAACAACTATACAAACCCCTATGCATGCATATCGGAGGATTATGCCTTGTTCTATAACGGGCCGCTCTGCGGAGCCTCGGCACCCGACCATGCCCACCTTCAGGCCGTCTATCATAGACATGTGCCACTGATTGCGGCATACGACAAATTGAACAAGAAGAAATTAGGCTCAATCAAGGATGGGCTAAGAGTCACAACAATCTATTACGCAGACAACTATCTGTGCCCCTTGTTTGTGGTTGAATCGACTTGCGACACAGCACCGATAATGATTGACTTGTTGCTCAGCTATCTGTCACATGATGCCAAGAGCGAGCCCAAAGTAAACATCTTCATTTGGCTGGACAAAATGCAAAACAAGGAATATGCCATCGTAATCCCCAGAAGCAAGCACCGTCCCGACCGCTATTATGCCGAAGGCGAAGAACAGCTGCTGGTGAGTCCGGGGGCACTCGACATGGCGGGATTCATTGTCACTCCACGCGAAGAAGACTTCCATAAGATTACAACCGCCGACATTGAAAACATCATCCGCGAAGTGGGCTTTCCGGAAGAAGAAGCCATAGCCATTGCAAGAAATATTAAATTCGACCTGAATCCATGAAAGAACCCGAAATAAGCGTTGGCATTGTTAGCGCACAAGAAATCAACTTTACGCTGAACGGCGACTTCCGGGCCAAAGGAGAAAGTGTTACGGGCAAGCAGGAGGTAACCTTCAGCGAAGGAGGCATATACTGGAAAGGAAATCTTTACAAGGAACTGGCCTTTACTCCACAAGAGGAGGCCTGTTCCTTCTCGCTATACGATGTAACCATTGGCATCAATTTTCATTGGGAACGCCAGGAAACACAAGTGTTTATCGGTGCCTTGAAACTGGTGGTGGATGAAGGGAAGATTTGTGCCATCAACATACTGCCCGTGGAAGATTATCTGGTAAGCGTCATCTCGTCGGAAATGAGCGCCACATCGTCATTGGAATTCCTGAAAGCACATGCAGTCATTTCGCGCAGCTGGCTCTTCGCCCAAACAGAGAAGCGGAAAGCGTTAGGCAACAAAAGCGATGGTTTCTTCTCTTTTGTAAAGACGGACAGTGAATATATTCGTTGGTACGACCGTGAAGACCATACCATATTCGACGTATGCGCCGACGACCATTGCCAACGCTATCAGGGAATCACCAAAGCATCCAACCAAACAGTGGTGGAAGCCGTTAAAGCTACACACGGCCAAGTGTTGATGTATGGGAAGCAAGTGTGCGATGCCCGTTTCTCCAAATGTTGCGGGGGTGCCACCGAAGAGTTTGAATATTGTTGGGAGAACAAGCACATGCCTTATCTGAAAGCGGTGCGCGATGTGGAAGGACAAGATACGGCTCCCCTGCCCGACCTGACCAACGAGCAGGAAGCTGAACGCTGGATACGAAGCACTCCCCCCTCCTTTTGCGATACGAAGGAACCAAAGATTCTTTCGCAGATTTTGAACAACTACGATCAGGAAACCACCCATTTCTACCGCTGGCAAGTGCGCTATAGTCAAGAAGAATTGGCAGAACTGATCCATAAGAATACAAAGACCGACTACGGACAGATTGTCGACTTGATTCCTATAGAACGAGGGAAATCGGGACGTTTATGCAAACTTCAAATCGTAGGAACCAAGAAAACGCTCATTATTGGTAAGGAATTGGAAATCCGGCGCACACTTTCTGACACCCATTTGTTCAGTTCGGCTTTCATTGTTGAAAAAGGCGAATTGAAGGAAGGTATCCCGCAAGAGTTTGTCCTGACAGGAGCCGGTTGGGGTCATGGAGTGGGACTTTGCCAAATTGGAGCAGCCGTAATGGGTGAAAAAGGTTATAGCTACGAAGAAATTTTATTGCATTATTATAAAGGTGCGGACATCCGCCGTGTTTATTAAACCATGAAAAAGACTTCTCCGTGGGCGTGGGTGCCCACCCTATATTTTGCACAAGGGCTTCCCTATATAGCTGTGATGACCATATCACTGATTATGTATAAGCGTATGGGCATCAGCAACGCCGACGTGGCCTTCTATACCGGTTGGCTGAACCTTCCCTGGGTTATCAAACCTTTGTGGAGCCCGTTTGTGGATTTGATAAAGACCAAACGCTGGTGGATAACCTCCATGCAATTGCTCATCGGAGCAGGGTTGGCCGGCATTGCCTTCACCATCCCTACGGAACATTTCTTCCAACTGACTTTGGCAGCCTTCTGGCTTTTGGCCTTCAGTTCGGCCACCCATGACATAGCTGCCGACGGATTCTACATGCTGGGACTCGACAACAAGAATCAGGCTTTGTTTGTGGGCATCCGAAGCACCTTCTACCGGATAGCCACCATTGCAGGACAAGGACTTCTTATTATGCTTGCAGGTTATCTGGAAACCACAACGGGAGACATTCCTTTTGCGTGGTCAATCACCTTTTATGTATTGGCAGGTCTCTTTTTAGCTACATGGGCCTACCATCAATTCATTCTGCCACGCCCGGATACGGATAAACCGGCTGCACACATTTCGGCTTCGAACATCCTAAAGGAATTTTGGCAGACATTCGCCACCTTTTTCCAAAAGAAACATGCATGGATTGCCATTCTTTTTATGTTGCTCTATCGGTTTCCCGAGGCTCAATTGGCCAAGATGTCCATTCCCTTCTTGGTTGACCCAATCGGCGAAGGTGGTTTGGGACTTACCACCGAACAGATAGGTTTTGTGCAAGGCACAGTGGGGATTATAGGTCTGACATTAGGAGGAATTTTAGGAGGCATTGCCGTGGCTCGTCACGGATTGAAACGTTGGATATGGCCCATGGTTTGCGCCATTTCCATTCCCGATGCAGTGTATGTTTACCTCAGTTATGCCCTCCCCGAATCGCTCACCATAGTCAATGCATGTGTATTCATTGAACAATTTGGTTACGGTTTCGGTTTCACTGCCTATATGCTCTTCTTGATCCGTTTTGCCGATGGCGAACACAAGACAGCGCATTATGCCATCTGTACAGCCTTTATGGCATTAGGCATGATGATTCCAGGTATGTTTGCCGGTTGGTTGCAGGAATGGATGGGCTATCAGCTGTTCTTTATCTGGATTATGGTTTGCACATTGGCGACCTTTGGAGTGACCGCTTTGTTAAAATTGGAAGATTAATTCAAAACATATTCTAAGTAACGTGTAAATAATAAGTTGAATCAATAGAGCAGACAAACGGCAAAACCTTCGGGCGTCTGCCATTCGCACGGACTTCCACCAGCCACACGCTTAGTCAATCCTTTGGTTTGAATAAGTTCACCCGTCACCGGATGAATCCATGCCACTTTATACTTACGCTTGTCGGCTGTTAAATCCAATTTAATCACTCCATTCATCGAGCAAACAATATAGCCTTTACCCGAGGCTCCCATCACCCATTGTTCATCCATTACAGTTTGATTTTCCAACGGAAGCATAGTTGATGCCAATTCGTAGAAAGGAACGCCATCTACAGGAGGAACCTTGGCAAAGGAACCACCCGCCATAAACACCGCCCAATTGGCTGCATTCTGTGGAGCACGAGGCAAAAGACTATTATAGACCACTGCCTTCTGTGGATAAGCCTTGCGATATTCATACACCGCCCGATATACACTGGCACACGATGCTTCACCCTTAGGAATCAAGCGGGCGTGCTGACGAGGAGCCAGACTTTCTCCACCAAGAGGTTCATAAGTGGTTCCATCAGCCCGATAATGCCATTGGCGGATATCTATGACATCGACCATCGGGGCATGGGATGCATCATTCAAGACCGCATCCTGAACATCTTTTGTAGCCGATAAAGCCACCAACTGATGATTATTGCATGCACTGACTTCTTCCAACCAGAAATTCATAAACGACAAAGGACCTGTATACTCCAATCCGATGCTATGAACCACGCCATTATTACCATCGAATGAATTCACACTATGACGAATGAACTTGCTATGATAATAACGAATTATTTCACGTGAAATGTCATAGAACTGCTCGGCCATATAAACCCGTTTGTCGCCGGCAAAGCGCACCTTTTCTGGGAATCCTAACTCATTGATATTATTGGCCGATCGCCAAGGATAGTCGCACCAATGCGCCCCTTCTTCAATAATATTATGTTGGTTGTAATGGTCATGAAGCAACACCAATCCCTTTTGGTCGGCCAAATCGACGAATTGCTTCAAACGATTCCAATACCAGGGATTGAACTTGTTCAAGTCATACTTGCTCAAACGGTCTTGTGCCTCCCCTATTCCACTACGACTATAAGGCATTTCATTGAAAGGCGCCCACACTTCCGCATCGGCCTGCATGTTGCGTTCATGATCGTAACGACGAACCTCATACCATAAGCCTGTGCGATGATGCAACACCTTTCCGCCCGATTGCAACAAACGATCGGCCACACTGTCCGGTTCTTCCGTATATCCCATTCCTGTACGACCGGGCACAAATAACGTCAACGAGCCACTTCCTTGCCATCCCGTAGTGCCGGGCACTCTTTGGCGTGCATAAGAGCCTGTTGTCATCACCCGATTACCTCGCACAATCCATCCGTTCTTCACTTCCAACGGAGCAGCCTTTTCCTGTTTCTTCTGTATGGCTTTCAGTTTGGCATCGGCAACGTTGATGATTCCCTCGGCATTTATATCCAAGGGATATTTCACCATCATACTGTCCATCCATACATCCATCCGCATATCCGGTGACAAAGACCAAACCGACATTTTATGAGCATATTCACCATCTACACGTGTAGATTCACTTGTTTTATATACAAATATCTTATCTTGTTCAACCGATTTCACTCCAGTTCGTGCTTCCAACTGGGCGTAATAGAAACTTTCGGGTTTGACAAATGTATGCGAAAGTTCATAATGCCCATTGCCCAAAGGTTGTGTCCACATGCCATATGCCCAGTTATAGGCCATGGGAGGAGTGACACATTCCGCTCTTGAAATACGTCCCTGCCAACACATGGAGTTAGCGGCCACCCATCCGGCTCCTTTATCGGCCATATCCCGATAACCGAATTGCAACACACCACCCGAGAAAGTCACTTTATCCATCAAAATACCATTCGACATGCCTCCCGTAGAACCATTGAAGCTATAAGGCCGTTCTGAATGGCATTGTACAAATGCATTGGGACCGGGCACACTTCGACCCACTGTAAAATCACGATATCCTTCTTCGGAATAACAGCGTTGGAACAAAGTCAATTGTCCCAATGTATGGAAAGCATACCGACGATGATTGGCTATTTCGGAAACGGGATTCAAGAATTTACAATCTTCTACAGTTACTTGCAGGGTGCCTTCCAATAACATGACAGCCGAACCAACAAAATGATGCGCTTCCATTCGGCGAACCCATGCGTTCTTTACATGGTTCATGGTTACAGCCTGCCAACGATGATCTTCATCCTTAGGATTGTTCACATCAAATTCCGAATCACAACAAAGGTTTTCAATCCCTACATTCTCTATCTTACCCTCTTGGATAACCGGGAGCACATACCCTCCTCCATAAACAGGATCCAAACTCATAGTCAATGGGACATCCAATGTTATGCTATTATTTGACACTTCCTTCACGGTGCGTTCCCATACCATATCATATTCTCCAGGTTTCCATTTAGAGAAATTATACTCTTGTTCATTCCCTAATTTATCGGTCCCTAAAACAGCCAACCATTCTGCCGTAGATGGACGTATAACACGTATTCTATCGCCCACTTTTACATTTCCAACGGATGTCATCGGTATAACCGTTGCATTAAGTGGGACATAGGTTTCGGCCACTTGAAGGGTGTCATCCAGCTTCATCTCTTGGCTTCCAAAGACTCGGATCAATTCGTCTTTCATCGGTCCCATGGCACGAAGCACCGTACCGTCTTCGGACTTGCATCCGTATCCACGAAGCACCACTCCACTATGACGCATCAACAATTTCCCTTGTATTTCAAAAACACCTGGAGCCAACTGGACTGCTCCACGGAATCCATTTTCATCTATCGGTAAAGAAGCGACATAATCCAAAGCTTTCTGAATTGTTGCCGTAGCATCACCCTTCATTGCTGGGACAAACACTTTTGCCTCAACCAAAGGAATTTGTACTTCGGACTGGCGATATCCGCAAAACGAGAAATCGGGCACTCTATCTCCATTCGGATATGCCTTATAAACCAATTTACCTTCTTCTGTAATATGAACAGGAGAATTGGGCGTTGTCTTGAAGTGTGCATGAACAGAAATAAAGTTCAAACACAACAAAGAAGTCAAGTACAAATAGGGAATAATGTTCTTCATATATTAAAAATTAGATTTTCCAATCAAACTAAACTAAACAATGATTCATACTTATTATATGTCGCACCAGCTTTCATTCATTGATTTATGGTTACAAATTAAAGGTATTTAGATGATTTTTTCAAAAAAATGAATCTTTTTTTAAACCTGTAACACGAAATGAGACAGGTTGCGTTTTACTTTGCACCATAATCATTCAACATTTGAGCCATGAAAACAATCATCAAGAAAATTAAGAGTATGGATTATCAACGTATTATCATCGGTGCATCCATTGCATTCAGTGTACTGACAGGCATGATAGGTTATGAAAAATTAAGTATAGGTTATGCCATTGTCTTTGCAATGCTTTGCGCATTGAGCTCTATGCTCAAAGATTTGAAAGAATTGGGCGATGCATGGAAAGAATAGAATCCTATCCATATTATCAGTGAAATGAAAAAAATGACACTACAAAACTGATGCAACTTATTTTTTATACCTTACTAAATAAGAAGTCTCTTGCATTGTAAGAGAATATTTGTACCTTTGCTTTTATAAAACTTTAATTATAAAATACATGAAAGCATTTGCAAGTCTATTTCTATTGGCAACAACAGCCTTATGGTGCGGATGTACACCTCCTACCAACCAACAAGCGACTCCCGAAGAAACAGTCACCACCATCCGATTGTTCGAAGGAGACAACCCTGACCCCTCACTTGTACGATACAAGGATACGTACTACATGGTTCACTCATCCTTTATCTATACACCCGGGCTGGTGGTCTACAAGTCGACTGACTTGATTAACTGGACACCTTGTTCGGTTGCTTTACCTGAATATGCCGGTGACATTTGGGCACCGGACATTTGTGTACATAATGACCGTTTCTATATTTACTTCCCCACCCGTGATGAAAAGGGAAAGACCAATATGGTAGTATGGACAGACAATCCGGAAGGTGAATGGAGCCAACCTGTTAACTTGCATGTAGGCGGTATAGACCCCGAACACGTGGCCGGTCCCGATGGCAAGCGATATTTATTATTAAGTGCCGGAGACTTACACCCTCTTTCAGAAGACGGATGCAGCATTATCGGCAAACCCGAAATCATCTATAAAGGATGGGAAATACCCGAAGAATGGGACATTGAAAGCTTCTCGCTCGAAGGTTTGAATGTAAAGAAAATAGGCGAATATTACTATCTGCTTGCTGCCGAAGGTGGTACGGCAGGCCCTCCTACCGGCCACATGGTAGTTCAAGCCCGTTCCAAAGACATCAAGGGGCCGTGGGAAAATGCTCCACAAAATCCGTTGTTACGCACTGAATCTCCACAAGAAAAATGGTGGAGCCAAGGACATGGTTCATTTATCGATACTCCCGACGGAAAGTTGTATCTTCTTTTCCATGGTTATGAAAAAGGTTACCTCACTTTAGGACGACAAACATTGATGCGTGAAGTAGAAGTGGGTGAAGACGGATGGATTCATTTAAAGGATGGACAAATATCCCTCCCCCAGCCTCCTGTTGTGAAAGAAAGAGGCATCAAGGACTATATCTGGCAAACCACCCAAGAACGTTTGGCCGACCGTTTCACTATTACAGATGATGCCATTATCATTAAAGGGAAAGGAAACAATCCGCAAGAAGGTTCTCCATTGTTGCTCCGCGCCGGTGACCATAGCTATGAAGTGGAAGCATGTATAGAGCTGGACAATGAAAAGGCATCGGCCGGTTTCGTCACTTATTATGACAAGAACATGCACTTCGGCCTTGGTTTCAAACCCGGTCAGTTGTTAAGATATCGTCGTGGAGCCGTACATCGCCATCAACCTAAATGCAACATTGAAATGAAAGATGGTGTATGCAAATTATGGGTAAAGCTTCGTTATACAGAACACATTGTAAACGGATGGTATAGCGAAGATGGAAAGACATGGCATAAATATCCATGGGGATTCGATATGCAAGGATACCATCATAACACATTGGGAGGATTCCTCTCTGTTCGCCCCGGTATTTATGTAGGCGGTGAAGGCGAAGCCAAGATTACTAATTTTGTATATAGAGCATTATAAAATGATACTGATAGCAGACAGTGGTTCTACTAAAACCGATTGGTGTGTGGATAACGGCCCCGTTATCCACACCTTGGGGATCAACCCGTTCCACCAATCGGCCGAAAATATCCGACAGATTCTTTGCAACGAACTTTTGCCACAATTACCCGAAAAAATCTTGTTAGACGAAATCCACTTTTATGGTGCCGGATGTACCCCCGAGAAATCTGTCATTGTAAAGGAAGCCCTCAAGAAATTATTCCCACAAGCTTCCATTCATGTTAAGAGCGACCTGTTAGGTGCCGCACATGCTCTTTGTGGAAACGCCAAAGGCATAGCCTGCATTTTGGGGACCGGTTCCAACTCCTGCTACTATGACGGAGAACAGATTGTACAAAATATTTCGCCATTAGGCTACATTTTAGGCGACGAAGGAAGTGGTGCCGTATTAGGAAAGCGATTGGTAGGCGATTGTTTGAAGAACCAGTTACCCCCAAATATTTGTAAGGCTTTCCTCGAAACCTTCGGGCTTACTCCGTCTACCATTATAGAAAAGGTATATCGCCAACCACAAGCCAACCGTTTTTTGGCAAGCCTGACTCCTTTCTTATCGGCACACCGAGAAGTCCCACAAATTCATGACTTGTTGGTATCCTGTTTCACAGATTTCTTTCAAAGAAATGTGATGCAATACCCCTACCAAGACACTCCTGTACACTTTGTTGGCTCCATTGCCTGGCATTTTAAGGAAGAAGTGAAAGAGGCTGCCCAACATTTAGGTATCCATATTGGCAAATTCATTCAAAGTCCGATTGGAGAATTACAGAAATATCATCTAAATTAACGAATTATCAAGAAAATAATTCCCTGAAATGCATTTGTGTTTCAGGAAATTATTGTATCTTTGCGCCCGATTTAGATATTATCAAT